>JARRJY010000032.1:0-14628 GCA_037388705.1 Gammaproteobacteria bacterium | reverse complement strand
CTGAACACCTCGTAAAACGAGCTGATTGATTGCTGATGAACCAATTGCCTGGCAATAAACGGCTGAACAACCTTCCAGCATCTTGATTTTTGCTGATAGCTTGTCTTCGTCACCATCCTGTTCGAGTATTGCAAACTGGGCGGCTTCAAGAAGTGTTGCATCTTCAGGGTTAACCATGTACATGGCAAAACTTTTCGCTGAACCAAAATGCTGGTTAACCGTCTTCATATCTGTCGTAGCAAAAGCAACTTTAAGCCCTGTTTCCATAACAGGACTATCTGCTTCTGAATCAACGATGCGCATGTGTCTTTGCAAAGCCATGAAATGTTCCTTACATTAAATACTCTTGTTTTTGCTGTTGCTTAAGGAAAGAGTAGTAAGGGGAAACTTCATGATGATGGTTATTATTCATCATGAGATTGGCAATATCGAAAAGTGCCTGTTTAGTTCCCTGGTAACCTATCCAGACACGTTGATATCCACCAACTAAATCATATTGTGGAAAACCTGCCCGCAACAATGGCAAACCAAGACGTGATGCAGATTCAGCGGCATGCGAATTACCGATAACCAGTTCGGCTTCATTTTCTTTTGCCAGAATTTCAAGATCTTCCAGATCCCCTATTTTAACAACATCACTGGCAATACCTTTAAGTGCAGCGCCTTTACTTGGTATAACTGCAGTAACAATTTCTGCTCCAACACCTTTTAATAATTGGCTATAAGCCATCACCAGGTCCGCGTCCTGGGCAATGGCAACACGTGCCTGCCCTAACATGAAATGTGTATCGAGCATGGCATCCTGTAATTGAGCACGGTGACGTTCCATTTTTTCTGGTACTGGATTGCCACTTAGCTCTGACAAAACCATCATTAAATTATCAACGGCATCTAACCCCATTAAATGTTCGAAACGATAGTCCGGAACTTCTGTTCGTTTTTTGAGAATGTCTGCTGCTTTGAATAATGAAGGTCCAACAACGAGGGTTGCTTTTGCTTCACCCATAGTTAAAATCTCAGATGGCAACGTACCGCCAATGGTTAACGGGCTAAATTGTTCCTCAGTTAAATGACCATCCAGCGATTCCGATAAATCAGGTATTACCACGGGACGTAAGCCAAAGCTTTCAATGATTTCTTTCAATACCTCCACATCACCCGGAGTAAGGAAAGAACCGGCTAAAACATTAACCTGTTTCTTTCTTTGCCCTGATTTTGATTTACCATCTTCAAGCTCTGGTAACATATTTTTTAAAATAGCTTCAACCGCCAGGGCATAACCCGTTTCAAAACAACCAGTGAAATCCGGTGTATTAACAGGGATAACGAAAACATCATCATATTCCGGATACTTGTCACGAAATGTTTTAATTGCACCATTCAGATCTGCACCTTGTGTCTCGGCAAGACCTGTTGTTGGCAAACCAATCATTGCGGGCTTTGATTTTTCACATATTGTTTTAAGTCCTTCAACAATACTGTCATCGGCACCCATTACACTACTAACCTGATCCATTGCTGTTGTTTGCAATGGAATCGGTTCACGAAAGTGACGTACAAAAAAGACTTTACCGAATGCTGTGCAACCTTGTGATCCATGCATCATGGGAATTGCACGGTTCACCCCAAGAAAAGCAAGGGACGCACCAATGGTCTGACTGGATTTTAGGGGATTGACCGACAGGGCTTTATTACGTTTAATAATTTCCATAATTATTACCCCGCCGCCCCTATTGCATCTAAATCTATCTTGTTACTGTTAGCCCATGGCTTTGGTTTACGTACTGCTTCCCAAACCGGGCTTTCTATGGTTAATGCCAGTTGTCTTACCAGCTCTAACATGCCGTCATAACCAGCATAGCCAAAATCACGTTCCTGGTTAATATCAAGAAAAGGAAGTTTGGCTTTTAGTGCGGTGTACATACTCCGTCCACCCGCAATTAAAATATCTGCTTTGTATTCTTTAACAATATTGAGCAACTCTTTAGGGCTACCACCTTCAATCATCTTGGTATCTTCACCCATAAGATCACGAATACGCGCTTTATCTTCTTCTGTTGATTTCTTGGTTCCTGTTGCAACAACAACCATTCCCAGGTCATGCATAGCAGAAATAACTGACCATGACTTCACACCGCCGGTGTAAAGTAATACACGTTTACCCGTGAGTCGTTCACGCCAGGGTTCAAGTGCTTTGTTAATTTTTGCTTCTTCACGTGCAATTACCGCTTCAGTGCGTTCAGTCAGATCGGGATCGCCGATAAGTCTTGCTATATCTCTTAGTGCCTTGGAAGTATCAGTGATGCCATAGAAGCTGCCCTCAAACCAGGGGATGCCATACTGCTCATCCATCTTACGTGCAACATTTACCATGGCTTTAGAACACACCATCATATTTACTTCTGCGCGATGCATGGTTTGCACTTCATGAAAACGTGCATCGCCTGATAGTGTGCATAGAACACGAATACCTAATTCATCAAATAAAGGTAATACATGCCAGAACTCACCGGCGATGTTGTACTCACCGGCCAGGTTAATGTCATGAATTTTGAAACCAAGACTTTTTGCTTTCTCAGGTAGAGGATCAGGTTCGCGTGTACCCACTACGTGTTTAATCATTGATTCACCGGCAATGCGGTTGCCGAGATTTTTGCTGCCATAAAATCCTGCACAGTCAACAGGTACAACAGGTGTACCCCATTTCTCTTCAGCAGCTTTACAGACTGCTTCAAAGTCATCACCGACCAAAGCAGGCACACAGGTGTTATAAACAAATACTGCCGGAGGACTGTATGTATCAATCGCTTGTTTAATCGAATGGAACAGGCGCTTCTCTCCACGCCCCATTACAACATCTTGCTCGGTTAAATCCGTAGTCATACCAATGCGGAAAAGATTTGAACCTGAAGAACGGGTACCACGGTTGTCCCATGAACTACCAGCACAAGCAATGGGACCATGTACGATATGGGCAACATCAGCAATTGGCAAAAGCGCAATTTGTGCACCATCAAATGCACAACCACCAGCGGTTGCACCTGGTTTAGGTTTGGCGCAGCCAGACTTTGATTTTTTGTTATGGCTACATGCTGGTTCATCGAGTAACGCAGCAATATCTTTAGCCTTCAAAGTTCCCATATTTCCTCCAGTAGTGCACAGTTCTTAAGTATTGATATAGCAACCACTATGCCAGCGCTATGTCCTTGTTGTTACTGGATTTATTTTTGGGTTATTTGTAGCAAAAGCGACAATAGAACCTATTTCGCGATATAAATTACAAATCCTGACTGTTTTGCTTGGTTAGTATTACTATTTTGTTGTATTAAAAATAATGAGTTAGAAGACATTGTTGCAATAATTACATGGCATGATAGGTGCTATATTAATGAGAAATATATTCAAAATAAGGAAATAAAAATCATGGCAATTTGTGCATCTACGGACGAAAGAAAACTTACCTGGCAGGAATTAAAGGAACTAATTGAAAAAGCCGGTGTAAAAAATGGTGATGAGATCGATCGAATCGATATCTCATGGGGTAGTATTGAAGAGTTAATTTGTAAAAAGGATGAAGATTTTGGCTGGCGAATCCAGTTATAAACTGAATAATTTATTTGTCTGATTTCCTATCACTGTTACTCATCTAAGCGTCGTTTAATTGTCTCCCTTACCTCTGGATCTTCATCTTCTTCTGTAAGGCTCTTCAGTACAGAAAGTTCAACACGCTCAGCTGCTGTAAGACGCACCAGCCATTCACTGTCGTTTAACAACATCGCAACGTCTTTTGCATTCATTCTTTCAGCAATAATACGACGTATATCAAGTTCTTTGTCTTCAACCATTAATCCAAGACTGGCCTCAGGAATACGAAGTGAAACCTCCTTTCGCACCTGGGGATCAGAATCACACATCATCCTGAATAATCTACCTGCAGGTAAACGACGTGATACATAGACTCTGACAAGATAGTCCTTATCCTCAGCCATTTTTTCAAGATGTTCAGGTGAGATTCTATCGGCAACTGTAATTCGTACCTCGCGGTCCTCATCATCAATCATTGCGATAAGTTCATCTGCTGGTATTCGATAAGCGACGGCCCGACGAACAACTTCATCCCTGTCATTAATGAGTTTAATAAGTTCTTTTTGACTGGCATAGCGAACCGCAATTGCCCTGGTTTCCCAGAAATCATCAGTGAGATACTGATTGGCTAATCCCGGGTTATTACGTAAGAAGCGATCAATTTGACGACCGCTTTTCACTTTGATACAAGTATCACCAGGCTGACAGCGTTTCTTTTCTAAGAGGTTGATTTTGTATTCGCAAGAAGCACAATCGCCTTTAGCAGGACCAATGTTTGCGCTTAATTTATCTTCCATACTGTGCCTGCTTTAAAAATCGAGCTCCGCTAAAATATGTAATGATTCAGGCAGCCTGTAAACCCATTCGATTTATCCACCACTGAGTGGCTTTTTCAAATGCAGCTTGTTGCGTCTCAGCAAGTCCCAGGGATTTTATGACAATGGCCGTTGTTGAAATCACAGCTGCTTCGCCATATTCATGTAATGTTTTACCCGACCAGACATCCTTAAACATCTCTAGATCAAGTGATTCTTCCTTAAGATGTCGCGTTGGTTTATTAAATACAGGGGCCCATTCTTCAGAGTACAAATCATTATCAGCAACACCCTGCACGATGGCATATTTATCAGGGTCGCGTTCAATTTCCCCGCCTTCACCTTTGAACACGGCAGCTAATGGCTGATCTAACAGTAGTGCTGCTTTTTGATGAATTTCTGCATATCCAGGATGGAAAATACCCTGCATGAGTAATTTTGCAGACAAGGGGTTCAAGCAACGACTAATGGTATGCCCCGGGCTACGCAACCCAAGTAACTGGCGTAGTTCAATCATTCGATTAAGCAATGGAGAGATATGCTTAATATCAAGATATGCAAACCGTGTTTTGTTAATCTGTTCAGGGACTTCAGAAAGCGAATCACAAATATTGATGCCTATTGCTTCTAAAGCTGTTTGTGCATAAACACGCTCATCATCACGTGATAGTCCATGCATAAATACAGATAAACCATTCTGGCTAAGTAAAAGTGCAGATAAGACAAACCACGGAAGTTGACGACGTTTACCCGCATAACTTGACCAGTCAATCGTAATTTCAGGCATTTTATCAGGGACAATGATTTTTTCTTTAACCGCCTGGACAAATCCCGCAATTTCTTCAGGGGTCTCTTCTTTAACACGCATTAACATCAGGAAGGCACCAAGCTGAATATCTTCTACTTCATTTTTCAGAATTAGCTTAGTAGCAGTATATGCTTCTTCCTGGGTTAAGGAACGCTGGCCTCGCTTACCTTTACCCAGTGTACGTATATATTGTGCAAAAGAATGTTCTTCGATCATATACAGTTTTACTCACCCTCTCCCTCTGGGAGAGGATTACTCGTCATCAATGACTTCAGCTACTACGATACCTGTTGCATTATCGTAGTCATTGGTCAGGCATAAACAATGTTCACGACCATCTATCAGATAGATATTAAAGTTTTCGTGTTCAATCACCGGTTTACCGGTGACAATGTCATCATCCAGGCAATATGTGAAATGAACCTCTGGATATTTGTTACGTAATGAACTTACAGTTGCTTCATCAAGTATTTGAGTAGCAACCTGATCAGCGATAGTGGCTACAAGTCGAGTTTCAAGCATTTCACCCCTCCGCAGCAAATTTAGTTCTTTGCTCAGCTGGAATACCCATTATTTTTGCCAGCCATGGTGGTGGATTACCATTCATGACTTTCTGCAGTTCTAACAATACCTCTTTGGCATTACCACCATCAGGAACTTTCATAGGATAAATTCCTGCCCGTACAATTTTTGCAGCTGCCGGGCCACCTACTGACTGGACATACATCACATGACAATCATCAGCGAGTCCTGCACGGAAGGCATTTTTGTCTTCAGCATCATCAGCACCCTCAGTACCACGAATATCGATCAATTTTAGATTGTCTTTTGATAATTGGTAGATCAGAAAGCGTGGACAGGAACCAAAATGGCCATCGAGTTGTTCACCGCCATTGGACGCAACCGCTATACGTATTGAGTCCGGCATATCACCTTCAGTATATGCCTCTGTTGTAGGTATATTATCTTCCGTAACTTCTTCACCCCAAAGGTAGCGAACTGCCAGCTTAAGATATTCCATTCCTATTCCGGCATCTTCACCATCTTCTTCACCATCCAGACTAGCCAGGCCAGTTTTAAGATGAGTGACGGTTACTGTAGTGAGTTTCTTCTCAGTAAGAGGTAGTCCAATGCGTTTTTCCAGTACTTGTAGCAACTGGCGCGCATCGCTACCTGGCAGAACACGTGCTGCCAGACCTACTCTTAGAGCTAATTCGCGTGGTAAAGCAGCACTGTTCATATGTCACCTCACCTTATGCAGGAATGGGTAGAATACAATTATCTACCGGGCAGATGTCCACACATTGTGGTTCATCAAAATCACCTTCACATTCTGTGCAGGTTTCTTTGGTGATTTTGAAAACAATTTTGTCTTCGTAAATTGATGTGGTGGGACACACAGGTTCACAATCACCACATGAGATACATTCATCTTCAACAATATATAAAGCCATCACTTTTCTCCTGAAAACTTTTAACCACGTCTCGCGCGTAAGGTAATAGGTAATTTTGGTGCTTCATCAAGTGTGTCCAGTACATAACTTGACCCATCGGCAAGCTTGACTTCACCGCCCCATTTATCTGGAGTATCGAATTCGAGTGAAACGATATTTTCTTCCAGGTCCTTTTTAGGAACATAAAGTGTCATGTCCCCAGTATCGCGATTACGTTGAATCATTACTTTTGGCATATTTACAACTCCGATTCTGGATTAAGGGTTAGTGAGTGGAGTTTGGTTTTTAACATTGCTCCACCCACATTCCACGATTAACGTACTAAATCGTAGTTATAATCCGTAGTACCCATTCCACGAGTTTCTTCATCCAGTCGATCCATGATGCCGTTCACCAGGGTCTTAAGGATATACATCGCACCTTCGTAACCTAAAGTAGTGTCACGATGCATGTGATGGCGATCGAAGATTGGGAAACCGATACGAATCAG
Organism: Gammaproteobacteria bacterium; assembly: GCA_037388705.1. Taxonomy (GTDB): domain Bacteria; phylum Pseudomonadota; class Gammaproteobacteria; order UBA6429; family Thiohalophilaceae; genus JARRJY01. Next base: position 7,476 of record JARRJY010000032.1, on the reverse strand, counting down.
TGGTACTTCATGCTCTTTACCCTTAGTAAGCGTGTCACGCTGGATAAACTTACCGTAAGAGTTACCGATCATGAAATCTGGCTTATTGGTGAACACCAATGAACGCATATGCCAAAGATCCTTACCGATATGAATTTCACAATCCTTACCAAATGGAGAAGCATCAAGAATTGTTTGCAGGTTCTTCTTCCAACGCTTGTTAGCATTGTTGCAAAGAATATGCGTAGGCTCTGCACCCAGTTCAAGCAGGAACTTGGTCATACCCATTACGAAGTCAGGATCACCCCATAATGCATATTTCTTACCATGTAACCAGGCATGAGAATCAGTAATCATGTCTACTAAACGACCACGTTCTTTTTCCAGTGATTCAGGAATAGGTTGTCCAGTTATTTCTGAAACTTTCATTAACCACTCATCAGTCCAGTCAAGACCCATTGGAATATTCATTTTGGGTGTGTCATGTTTCCATGTGTTCTTGGTGTACTTCATTGACTTAACAGACTGCCATGGTTGCAAGAACAACGTGTCCTTAGCATTTGGCGCATCCTTCACTTCATCAATAGTAGTACCACCAGAATACATACGGAATGTACCATCTGCTGGTGTATCCAGAACTTCTTCGGGATCAGACAGCATAGTAAAGTCCACGTTCATTTCAGTAAGCATACGCTTCATTACGCGGAAGTTACCCAGGTAAGTTTCAAAGCCAGGAACAATGTTTAATTTAGCATTCTTACCAACTTCTTTATCTTCCATGTGGTTTAGTGTGAAATAACGTGCAATACCTTCAAACATGTTATCCCAACCTGTTATGTGACTACCAACAAAACTGGGCGTATGGGCAAACGGGGTTGGATACTCATCAGGCACGTGACCGGCTTTCTTGGCATTGCCGATAAAGGCGTTAAGGTCATCACCAATAACTTCTGCCATACATGTTGTAGATACAGCAATCATTTTTGGTTTATATAATGCTTTCGCATTTTCCAGACCTGCCATCATATTTTTCTGGCCACCGAATACTGCCGCATCTTCAGTCATTGAGTCTGACACGCAAGCAATAGGTTCTTTGAAGTGACGATTGAAATATGTCCTGAAGTAAGCAACACAACCTTGAGAACCATGGACATAAGGCATTGTTTCTTCAAAGCCTAATGAACACAGCACTGCGCCTAAAGGTTGACAGGCTTTAGCTGGGTTAATGGTTACTGCTTCACGTTGAAAATTAAGTTCTTTATATTCTTCAGAAGTTGTCCATTCAAAGACTTCATCAATCTTTTCTTTTGGATAGCATTCTTCATAAAGTTCTTTTTTCTTACCTAAATTTTCCTTGTACTCGTCATCGCGAAACAAAGGATAACTTGGCTTGATATTGTCTACAGATTGGCTCATTTTAAACCTCCTACCGCGCCACTAATATGTGAACTGTACGGTTTATGGGTTAGGTAAATATCCCGGCAGACTTCGCCAAAAAGTCTGCCGGACAACTCTTTATGCGCTGGCTGCTACTGCATCCGCGTCTTCACTGGATTTTTTCCATGGTGCTTCAATTGCATTCCAGCATGGATTGTTCAGTGTCATGTCCATGTCGCGGGCAAAAATAGCGAAACCATCATAACCGTGATAAGGACCTGAATAATCCCAGGAGTGCATTTGACGGAATGGAATGCCCATCTTCTGGAAGATGTATTTTTCCTTGATACCTGAACCAATCAGGTCAGGTTTAATGGCCTTAACGAACTCTTCGAATTCGTAACCGGTAACATCATCGTAAAGCAGGGTCGCGTTACCCATTTCAGGAATAGTACGGTCATAGTCATCGTTATGACCAAATTCATAACCTGTACCCACAACTTCCATTCCCAGATCTTCGTACGCACCGATAGTGTGACGAGGACGTAAGCCACCAATGAAGAGCATGACTTTTTTACCTTCAAGGCGTGGACGATACTTGGCAATAACTGCTTCGTATTCAGCCTTGTAACGAGCGATAACTTTTTCTGCGCCTTCTTTAATCTTGTCATCAAAGAAAGAAGCAATTTTACGCAGGCTTTCTTCAATTTTGGTAGGACCAAAGAAATTATATTCCATCCAGGGAATACCATACTTCTCTTCCATGTGGCGAGAGATATAGTTCATTGAACGGTAGCAGTGAACAAGGTTAAGCTTAACTTTAGGCGTTAACTCGATTTCTGACAGGGTACCATCACCTGACCACTGTGCAACAACACGCAGACCCATTTCTTCTAACAGGGTACGTGAAGCCCAGGCGTCACCACCGATGTTGTAATCACCAATGATTGAAATATCATATGGTGTACTTTCAAAACTATCGTCTTCATCACGTGCACCTAAAACCCAGTCACGGATAGAGTCGTTAGCTAAATGGTGACCCAGTGATTGTGATACACCACGGAAACCTTCGCAGCGTACTGGTACAACGGGCTTTTCAATTTCTGCAGATGTCTTTTTCGATACAGCTTCGATATCATCACCGATCAGACCGATTGGACATTCTGACTGGATACTGATGCCCTTATTTAAAGGGAACAGCTGTTCAATCTCATGGATTGTCTTGTCCAGTTTTTTATCGCCACCAAATACAATGTCTTTTTCCTGGAAATCAGTGGTAAAGTTCATTGTAACGAAGGTGTTTACACCGGTAGTACCGATATAGTAGTTACGGCGACCAGCACGTGAATACTGACCACAACCGACAGGTCCGTGAGAAATGTGGATCATGTCCTTGATAGGACCCCATACCACACCTTTTGAACCTGCGTAGGCGCAACCACGAATTGTCATTACACCTGGAAGAGATTTCTTGTTAGATGTAATACATTTTTTTGATTGCTCAACACTTTGATCGTTGACAGCCAAATGCTTGGCACGATCTTTCTTTGCATCTTCTGGATAAACTTCAAGCACTTCCTGAATAAGCGCTTCAGTTTCTTCTTTAGTCATATTACTCATGGATTTACTCCTGTTTTCGCCGCCACTAATCTGTGGACGCGCGTTTAACAGACGAAACTCAGAATAAAATTATTGCTGAATTTCCTTTTAGATCACCGGTCGCAAACGCGACCGGTTCACTATACCTATTGCTGCAAACTTCTTAACCTTCAGAAGCTGCAGTTTGACCAACGATACTTTCGTCTTCCTCTTCCATGATGCCGAATTCCATTAACAGGTCTTCGAGTTCATCCATAGTGATAGGAGTAGGAATATTCAGATTAGTATTGTCAATAACCTTCTGTGCCAGCGCACGATATTCATCGGACTGTTTTGCGCTTGGGTCATACTCAATACAAGTCATACGACGAATTTCAGCACGTTGTACCGCATTATCACGTGGTACGAAGTGAATCATTGTAGTACCTAACCGCTCTGCTAATGCTTCGATCAGTTCGTCTTCACGATCAGTTTCACGAGAATTACAGATCAGACCAGCTAAACGAACGCCACCTGAGTTTGCATACTTAACGATACCTTTAGAGATATTGTTAGCTGCGTACATCGCCATCATTTCACCAGAAACAACGATGTAGATTTCCTGTGCCTTGTTTTCACGAATAGGCATTGCGAAACCACCGCATACAACGTCACCTAATACATCGTAGAAAACGAAGTCCAGGTCATCATCATAGGCACCTTCTTCTTCGAGGAAGTTGATAGCAGTAATTACACCGCGACCTGCACAACCAACACCTGGCTCTGGACCACCAGACTCAACACATTTAGTGTCACCGTAACCAACCTTCAGCACATCTTCCAGTTCAAGGTCTTCTACAGTGCCGGCTTCAGCCGCCATTTCCATAATTGTGTTCTGAGCTTTTGAATGTAGCATTAAGCGAGTAGAATCAGCTTTTGGGTCACAACCAACAATCATGACCTTCTTGCCTGCTTCTGCTAACGCAGCTACAAGGTTTTGAGTAGTGGTTGATTTACCAATTCCACCTTTACCGTATATCGCACATTGACGTAATGCCATGGTATTTTCTCCTTAACATGGGCTAATAAAGACATTTACATTGTTATCATCAGCAATGACCGTGCCATTTATCGGTTATTATGTTAAGTTATTGATTTTATTAAGTATATTATTGAGGCGGCATACAAAATGCCTAGTGACAAACATGACAAAGAAATTTGTTTTGTAGATGACGGTACAAAGTTAACAACAATGAAATCGTTACCGGATAATATCTATTTACCGACCTATCAACAGCATCCAGTACCACTTTATCTAGACAGTGTCACAAATATCCATAAGGAGATATTTTCCCAACTATCTGAATTAAATGATCCAGTGCTACGTGCTGAAAAGTTCATGGATTATATGAATGTATACTTTCAGTTAGATAAATTAAAACAAGGAACTAGTAAAAACTTATCTGAACAGGAACACTATCCAAGAGCAAAAGCGAACTATCTCTATATGCTGCGGGGCTGGTTATTTGATACAGATAGTCGCGAAGGGGCCATTCTCAAGGGATGGGTCGAATCGCGTTTTGGATTAATCCCTACCTGGCATAAAGAAAAAATTACTGATGGTGATTCTCCCCAATACCAGGTTTATTTACATGAAAAGACCTCTGGCATATACAATACAAATTCTCTCGAAGCCCAACTTGATCTCCTCTATAGCTACTGTCAGTTTGAATTAACTAAGCAGCATAACAAAGAAAATAATTACCTGGTTCTTTATCGTGGTATTAACTATAAAACAGCCAAACTTCTTCGTGAGAATAATAATATTCTGTTACTGAATAATATCAATTCATTCAGTTCGACACGTGAACGGGCCGATGAATTTGGTGATGTAACTATCCAGGTAAATGTTCCCTTCGCAAAGATTTTCTACTATAGCGGTTTACTACCCGGCATTTTGCGTGGAGAAGGTGAGAATATCGTCATTGGTGGTCTTTACCAGGTAAAACTCTGTAAAGACTTCATATAACTGCTTCCACTCCTCTCTACATGTCGCATAAGTGACAATTGCATCCTTTATAACATTCAATAATTATCCAAGTTGTTATATTTAAAGGAATTTTTTACTGGATCGGTTCTTGCTATATATATGGTACTGATTATAAAACAAGGAAATTCCCATGGCGCAGAGCATATTCAAAGAACTGATTAAAGGTATACAGGAAGGACAAATTATTCCCTACCTGGGTCCAGGTATACTACAGGGTTCAGTTAACGTGGAAACCGGTACACCTATTCCTGCAGATAGTGACAGTCTTATTTATGCATTAAATGATGGTAAACCTATGGCTCCACGCCTGATGTATGAATTTGCCCGTGCCGCTATGCATGTCGAGCTTAAACGTGGCCGCTCATCACTGACAAAATTCCTCGACAAGCTCTATGGCGAAACCAAATGGACGCGGGCTCCGTTTCATGACTGGCTGGCTACCATAAAGCCTAAATATGTCATCGATATCAATCGTGATACACAGTTACAGGAAAGTTATAGTGACACCCCGCACACATTAATCCGTGGTGTTGCTCGTATTGCTGGTACTGATTACCGTTTTATTATTTATCACTATGATGGAAAAAAATACAGTGAGGTTAATCTGGAAGATGTGGATACTAGCCTGCCCGTGTTATTTAAACCTATGGGAACGCCACTCCCGGCAGGAGAATACATAGCATCAGATGCTGATTATGTTGACTATATAACCGAGCTGATGGGTGGCTTTGCAATCCCATCTTTTGTAAAGGAATATCGCAAAGGTAAACAGTATCTCTTCCTGGGCACTCGTATGACGCGTGATACTGAACGTATGGTGTTATCAGATATAATATATTCTGCAGGTGCACCGGCTGCATGGGCACTAATCCCGTATCCAACGGACAAGGAAAAACGCTTCTGCAAACGCCTTAATATTGAAATTATCGAATCTGACATTGCTGATCTTTTACAGGAAGCCGGTGTTGATACCTCCGCACTTGTAACAGAGATTTCCAATCAGTCAGTTGGATGTTAATGCAAGATATCATATGGCCTTGCTTAACTGGACAGATAATGGATTTTCTCTTGACCTGAGTATCATGGATGATACTCATAAAGAGTTTATAGACCTGTATGCAAAACTCGTATCTGCAGGAGATGACACATTTGCGTCATTGTTTGAAGAGCTTGTATCCCATACCTCGTCTCATTTTCTTAATGAAGATGCCCTGATGGAACAGAGTAAATTCCCGGCAATTGCTGAACATCGTGCAGATCATCAACGGGTGTTGAACGAACTAAAGTATTTCCAGGAAAAAGTAAAAAATAACAAGTTTTCATTTGCACGTTTTTTCATAAAAGATCGTATCCCATCCTGGTTTAAGCAACACCTTGCAACCATGGACAGTGCCCTTGCCTATCACCTTAAAACCTCTGATGAGCACAGGGTAGAAGTAAACTCATGAAACCATCTTTCAAACCATGTGTAAACAGGACTGCCTGTACCGAAGATGGTACACACTGTCGTTCATGCGGACGCTCTCACAATGATATTGCACGTACCCGTGAGCTAGTCAACCATGTAACTGGTTTTTTATTAGAAACGGAGTACGACAATCATGAAGAGTTTCTTGACTACCTTAAGAAGAAGGTCTTAAAGAAAATCAGGCATACAAGGACCTGACTCTTTATTAAAATTACTAGACTGCCTGCTTTAAGCTGGCCTTCATCAAGTCATCAGTTACCCTTTTAAGAGAGTAATATTCATAACCCAAATCTTGTGCCACGGGCTGGTTGGTAACCTCTCCCAGGTATACATTCATACCGTTGAGTAAACCTTTATCCTGTAACATTGCCTGTTGATAACCAAGGTTGGCAAGCTTAATGGTGTAAGGTAATGTCGCATTCGTTAGTGCCAGTGTCGATGTCCTGGCACATGCTCCAGGCATATTTGCAACACAATAATGGACAACATCATCTACCACATAGGTGGGATCTGAGTGTGTCGTGGCCTTCGAAGTTTCAGCACAACCACCCTGGTCAATGGCCACATCCACCAGTACTGATCCTGCCTTCATAGATTTAACAATCTCATGTGTAATCAGCTTAGGCGCCTGTTTTCCAGGAATCAGTACCGCACCCACAACGAGATCAGCGCCTTCTGATAACTGCTTGATCTTTTCTGCATCTGAATACGATGTTTTTAATACTGATCCCATTGTATCATTCAGGTAACGCAGACGGTTCAAATCAATATCCATGATTGTGACATCGGCACCCAGACCGATGGCCATTTTTGCTGCCTCTGTTCCGACTACCCCACCACCTATAATTAATACCTTACCCGGCATCACTCCCGGTGTTCCCCCAAGCAAGGTACCATTACCACCATTTGCCATTTGTAGTGAAACAGCTCCAACCTGAATTGCCAGGCGCCCTGCAACTTCACTCATCGGTGTTAATAATGGAAGACGGCCTTCATTATCAGTAATGGTTTCATAGGCGATGGC
>JARRJY010000031.1:0-16537 GCA_037388705.1 Gammaproteobacteria bacterium | reverse complement strand
TATTCAAAAACCGGGATCATGTAGATAAGGTTACCAAGGTTTATAACCGCTTTTGTAAAAAGCTGGAAAAAGCCGGGCTTACGAAAAAGCCTTTCGAAACAGCAACCCAGTTTGGTAAACGGGTAGCCGAACAGCTACCAGATAAGAAACCAGTAATATTGAAAATTACTACTGCCTATAACAACTTGCATTACGGTAAACATCCAAATCAGCTATTGCTAAGATCATTTGAAGAAAAGGTTAAAGCATTTAAGCTTTAATTACTTGCCGATACAAAAACTGGAAAAGATCCTTCCCAGCAAATCATCACTCCCAAATTCACCGGTAATTTCATTTAGGCAATTTTGTGCCTGGCGTAAATCCTCGGCGAGTAACTCACCCGCCCTGTAGTCACTTAATTGTTCCTTTCCATTTTTTACATACCGAAGCGCTTTTTCCAGCGCATCAAGATGTCGCCTGCGCGCCATAAAACTACCTTCACCGATATTTTTATAACCAACGACATCCTTTAGATGATCACGTAATAATTCAATGCCCGATTTATTTTTAGCTGACAACCAGATGTCTGTTTTATTATCTTTGCTCTCCATTTTTGGCTGGTGTTGGCTTAAATCAATCTTGTTAAAGATTTGTGTGACTGGCAAATGGCTGGGTAATTGATCAAGAATCGCCTGGTCTTTACCTGTAAACCCCTGGCGATCATCAATCATCAATAGCACACAATCTGCCTGCTTTATTTCCTGCCAGGTACGCCGTATTCCTTCCTGTTCAACTGCATCTTCACTTTCACGCAAACCCGCAGTATCAATAATATGTAATGGCAAACCATCGATACTGATTTCTTCTCTTAATACATCACGGGTTGTACCTGGAATATCTGTCACGATGGCAGATTCCCTGCCCGCCAGTGCATTTAACAGACTCGATTTACCGGTATTTGGTTTCCCGGCCAGTACCACACGCATACCCTCGCGTAATAACTGGCCCTGGTGCGCCATACTGATAACTCGCTGCAGTTCATCCAACAGGTAGTCGAGCTCTTCACTGACCCTCTCGTCTGCCAGAAAATCAATTTCTTCTTCGGGAAAATCAATGGCTGCCTCAACATACATGCGTAGCCCAATTAGCTGTTCTACCGTTGAATACACCCAGTCTGAAAAAACTCCTTGCAGGGAGCGGGTTGCTGAACGGGCCGCCTGCTCCGACCCTGCTTCAATCAGGTCGGCTATAGCTTCTGCCTGTGCCAGGTCGATTTTGTCATTCAAGAAAGCCCGTTGTGAGAATTCGCCCGGTTGAGCCAGGCGAACTTGCTGTTGAAGAACCTCTTTAAGCAGCATATCCATGATCACGGTACCTCCGTGGCCATGTAGTTCCAGCACATCTTCACCGGTGAATGAATTGGGTCCAGGAAAATAAATTGCCAGGCCAGTATCGATTACCACGTGATTTTCGTCATAAAAAGGCAGGTATTCAGCGGATCTGGGGGAGGGAACCTTATCGAGCAGGACTTTTGCCACATTTTGGGCATTTTTACCCGAAATCCGGATAATTCCTACCCCACCTCTGCCTGGTGGGGTTGCCAACGCGGCAATGGTGTCGGATTCTGACCCCACTTGCCCTGTCATTTCCTGTAGTTAGCCTTTTTCAAGCACAATCCGGGTAATGTACCACTGCTGTGCAATCGACAAGGTGTTATTTGCAACCCAGTAAAGCACCAATCCTGCCGGGAAGAAGGCAAAGAAAACAGTGAAAACAATAGGCAACATCATCATGATCTTTGCCTGAATCGGATCCAGGGGTGCAGGATTAAGTTTTTGCTGGATCAGCATGGTGACACCCATGAGTACTGGCAGGATGAAATACGGATCAGCTGAAGACATATCTTTAATCCATAATATCCATTCAGCCTGGCGCATTTCTACGCTTTCCAGTAACACCCAGTACAGGGCAATAAATACAGGGATCTGTACCAGGATAGGCAAGCAACCACCGAGTGGATTAATTTTTTCTTTTTTATAAAGATCCATCAACGCCTGGTTTAATTTTTGTTTATCATCACCGTAACGTTCTTTCAATGCCTGCATACGTGGTTGTACCTTGCGCATGTTAGCCATCGATTTATAACTGGTTTCGGACAATTTATAAAATGCCAGCTTGATGATTAAGGTAAGCAGGATAATTGACCAACCCCAGTTTTTCACCAGGCTGTGAATATGTTCAAGCAACCAGAAAATTGGTTTGGCGATAAAGGTTAAAGCTCCATAGTCAACGGTTAATTCCAGACCGGGAGCAACTTCTTCCAGCATATCCTGTAACTTGGGTCCCACAAACATGTGACTATTTACAGTTGCAACACTACCGGCATCAACTTTATATTCCTGGGTGGACTTCATACCCAAAACATAGCGTCCGTCTTTCTTTGCGCGAGAATAATAGGTAAACGGTTCATTTTCTGCAGGTATCCAGGCGCCCAGGAAATAATGCTGTATCATCGCTGCCCAGCCGCCAGTAATATCTTTTTTCAGATCCTTGTCATCCATATCATCAAATTTGTATTTTTGATACTTGTCTTCAGGGCTGTAATAAACACCTCCTGTATAGGTATAGATGAAGGCTCTTCCGCTATCCTCTGGAACCTTTCTCTGTATTTGTTGATAAAGGTTACCGTACCAGGGTGCATTTGCTTTGTTATTTATAATATGTTTTACATCAAACAGGTATTCACCTCGTTTAAAAACAAACATTTTGGTAAATTCAACACCTTCTTTACTAACCCATGTGAAAGGGACTTCAAGCGTTTGTTGATCGGAGGCTAGCTGGTAATGGTTTTTGGCCGTTTTATAAATGGTGTTATGGTTTGGTGCTGACGTCACACTATTGTCACGTGACTTTTTGCGCGCAAAACCAGACTGGGCAATAAATATATTATTGTTATCGTCGTTTAACAGCCTGAACTTCTCTTCAGGTTTTTTAACATCAACCGGGTAGTTTAATAAATCAAGTTTACGAACATCGCCACCCAAAGTGTCTATAGCAACACGTATTACATCCGTTTCAATAATAATTTGCTGATTCGTTCCTAATGCGCCTTGTTGGCTGGCATGTGGAATATTGGAGGGGCTTGTCGCACTTACTGCCGGGATATCGGCACCTTCAGGAATATCGGCACTCTGTTGTACCTGGTTTATTGTTTGCTGTGTTGAAACAGTTTGTACCGGTTTAGGTCCAAAATCTTTTTGCCATGCATCCCATAACAGAAAGGAAATGATGGCCAATGCAATAAACAGAAAAAAACGTTGTTGTTCCATTATAAATCTTCTTTATTAATCTCGTTATTCTTCTCAGGGACAGGATCGACACCGCCTTCGTGCCACGGATGACATTTCCCAACTCGACGTAGCGACATCCAGCCACCACGCAATACACCAAAACGACCAATGGCCGTTTGTGCATAATCCGAGCAACTGGGGTAAAAACGACAATGGTTTCCCATCAACGGGCTGATAAGGTAACGGTAGAAACCGATCAACGCAATCAGGATTTTCCGCATTTTTCTGCCAGCCTGTTCCAGTGATTATCTAGCGTCTCAAAAATTACAGAATTACTCAAGGTAGACACGGCGCTCCTTACCATCACCACACAATCAAGCCCGGCAAGCAGGTCCTGGTGTTGACGAAAACTCTCCCGCACCAGGCGTTTTATACGATTTCTGTCCACAGCTCTACGTAACTGTTTTTTTGAGATGGCCAGCCCGAGTCGGGCATGGTTCAGTTTGTTTTCCCGGGCCAGTAACGTCATGGTGTTGTTACTTTGTCGCACTGGCCGGGCAAAGACATGTTTGAATTCAGCAGCTTTGAGTAAGCGCTGGTGCCGAGCAAAATGCCCGGATTTCATAATAGAGCCCGTTTATACTGCCAGGCTCTTGCGGCCCTTTGCACGACGCGCATTAATAACTTTACGACCTGCTTTTGTGCTCATACGGGCACGAAACCCGTGTGTACGAACGCGTTTCAGATTACTTGGTTGAAATGTTCTTTTCATGACGCCTAACCACTTATCATTTAATAGCTTTTGCCCGGTATTTAAGCCCTAGCTTTCTTACTGAACAATTTTGGAAAAAAGGGCCGCAACAATACTGTTGAAATGGCCATCTGTCAACCAAAAAAGGGCATAAACACAGGTTTTGCAGTATTTTCCAGAGGCTGTGGATAACTTTTACTTTCCGGTATAGACTAGGTGCCTTGGCGTTGATTGCGCCAGCAAATTCCATAAGATAATTTCATTTTTGGGGGAACAACTTGTCTCAGGCACTTTGGGATCAATGTCTTGATCGCCTACAAGGAGAACTGTCTCCGCAACAATTCAGTACCTGGATACGTCCTCTCCATGTGAAATTCGATGGAGATTCGTTACGGTTAATGGCCCCTAACCAGTTTGTCCTCGACTGGGTAAGTGAGCACTTCCTTACAAAAATTACAGAGATAGTAAGGCAACTAAATGATGGATCCCTTTCCATTCAGCTTGAAGTCGGTGGCCATGACCCGGGAATACCTATACCAACAGGCACGGTTAGCCAAAATACATCCGGGCCGGCTACTACAGTAAAGCCAAATTCCACGCTTAATCCGAACTTTACTTTCGACAGTTTTGTAGAAGGTAAATCTAACCAGTTGGCTCGTGCAGCATCTATCCAGGTAGGTGAGAATCCAGGTGGCGCTTATAATCCGCTACTTATTTATGGCGGAGTAGGTCTGGGTAAAACCCATTTAATGCATGCTGCTGGCAATGCCATTGCCCAAGCGAAGCCAAGTGCTAAAGTGGTTTATTTACACTCTGAACGGTTCGTTGCTGAAATGGTAAGAGCCTTGCAACACAACACTATCGACAATTTTAAACGTTATTATCGTTCCGTGGATGCGTTGTTAATCGATGATATCCAGTTTTTTGCGGGCAAAGAGCGTTCCCAGGAAGAGTTTTTCCATACGTTTAATTCCCTGGTAGAAGGGGGTCAACAGATTATTCTGACCTGTGATCGTTATCCCAAGGAAGTTGATGGTCTGGATGAACGCCTGAAATCAAGATTTAGCTGGGGTTTACCAGTGGCCATAGAACCCCCTGAACTTGAAACCCGGGTTGCAATTTTAATGAGTAAAGCACAGTCCTCAAATGTAGAATTGCCTGATGAGGTGGCTTTTTTTATCGCCAAGCGGATACGTTCAAATATCCGCGAGCTTGAAGGTGCCCTGAGAAGGGTAATTGCGAATGCCCAGTTTACAGGCCAGGCTATTACCATGGATTTTGCCCGAGAAGCACTGCGCGACCTGCTCGCCTCGCATGATAAAATTGTCACCATTGAAAATATTCAAAAAACGGTAACAGAATATTTCAAAATACGTATAGCTGATTTATTGTCTAAAAGGCGTAATCGTTCAATTGCCAGGCCGCGACAAATAGCCATGGCACTTTGTAAAGAATTGACCAGTCACAGTCTGCCTGAAATTGGTGATGCCTTTGGTGGTCGTGACCATACCACTGTGTTACATGCTTGTCGTAAAGTGGAAGAATTGAAAGAAACAGATCAAAAAGTTAATGAAGATTATGCCAACTTGCTAAGAACATTAAGTACCTGAACATTTGATTCATAACTTATGTATATATATAGGTATAATCTGTGGAAAAGTTGTTGAGAAAACCGGGGTGAGCTCTAAAATAGCTTTTTTGCACATTTTATCCACAGGATGATAATAGCTCATTAAGAGTAAACAAGTAAAGATATTACATCGCTTAAGCGCCTGAAAAATAAAGTAAAAATTGGGTTATCCACAGATTTTGGGTGGAGTAATAATAGTAATAATAATTTATATAAAATAGTTATTTAATATATGAACATTTCAACACTACGAGAACATATCCTTCAGCCTTTGCAAACAGTAAGCAGTGTGGTTGAAAGAAGACAGACATTGCCCATCTTATCCAATGTCCTGTTATCTGTTAAAAACGGCAAATTAACCATGACAGGTACTGACCTGGAAGTTGAAATGGTTGCCCATGTTGATATCGAACATGATGGAGAGGGGGATATTACCCTGCCGGCCAGGAAATTTGTTGATATTTGCCGTGCATTACCTGAGAACGCCAAGCTTGAGATCACTATCGAGCAAGAAAAGGCAAAAATACGCTCAGGAAGAAGTCGATTTACACTGGCAACCTTGTCAGCTGCAGAATTTCCTAATATTGAGCCGATTGATTCACCGTTTGAATTTACTATTACCCAGCAGGAACTGAAAAAACTCATTGAGCAAACCCAGTTTTGTATGGCGCAACAGGATGTGCGTTACTACCTCAATGGTCTGATGTTTGAACTGGGGAATGACAAGCTTAAAGCGGTTGCAACAGATGGCCATCGCCTGGCTTTGTGTGAAATTGACACAAATATTGCCATTTCCGAGCCACGACAGGTCATTGTCCCCAGAAAAGGCATCACCGAGTTAGCCCGATTACTGGAGGATTCTGATACCACGGCACGAATCCAGCTGGGAGAAAACCACATTCGCATCGATTTACCGACGATTAGTTTTACCTCAAAGCTAATTGATGGAAAATTCCCTGATTATCAACAAGTTATACCAGCAAATAGCGATAAGAAAGTAGAGTGTAATCGCGAAATATTACACCAGGCTTTCCATCGTGCCTCAGTGTTATCAAATGAAAAGTACCGGGGTATGCGTATAAATCTATCATCTAACCTGTTGAAGGCCACGGTTCATAACCCGGAACAGGAAGAGGCCGAGGAAGAAGTTGAAGTCAATTATGAAGGTCCAGAATTCGAGATAGGTTTTAATGTCAGTTACTTTCTGGACGCCCTTTCAGCTGTAAAATCGGAAAATGTCACGGTCTTGCTTACCGATTCAAATCATAGTTGCCTGGTACATGGTTCAGATGATGAAAACAGTCGTTATGTCATCATGCCCATGCGACTTTAGGGTATTAATTGTAGACAATGAGCCTTTCCCAGTTGGAACTCTGCCAGGTTCGTAACCTGGCAGAAGTAAAACTGACCCCATCACCTGGTATAAACCTCATTTTCGGTGCCAATGCTAGTGGAAAAACTAGCCTTTTAGAGGCGATTCATATTTTATCCACATCTCGGTCGTTCCGAAGTGTGCATATTCAGCATATTATTCAGCGTAATCAATCCTTCCTGAGAGTGATGGGAAAAGTTATTGATGGAAATGGGCAGGAAATCTCGCTTGGTATTGAGCGGGATAAAGAAAATACACAACTTCGGGTCGCTGGTGAAGCGGTTAAAAGTGCTTCTCGTCTTGCCAGTATTTTACCTGTACAGATAATTAACCCGGATGTTCATAAACTGCTGGAGCAGGGACCAAAATATCGCCGACAATTCCTGGATTGGGGAGTGTTCCACGTGGAACACTCATTTCATTCCGTATGGAGTGAATACAATCGTATTTTAAAACAACGAAATGCAGCTATACGTGCAGCAATGAAGCAGGCAGATATCCAAATTTGGGATAAAGGACTGGTAAAAGCAGCACAAGAAATCACTCGGTTAAGGGAAAACTACTTGGAAAGCATTCGTCCGATATTAATGGATTACACAGAGCAGCTTATAGGGTTCCAGCCTGAATTTACCTATTCACAGGGCTGGCAAAAAGGTGAAGATCTGGCTGAAAAGCTCCGCGAAAATATCGAATCTGATATGACACAGGGTTATACGCGCCCAGGGCCACATCGCGCCGATATAAATATCAGGCACAATGGCCTGGCGGCTCAAGCAAGTTTTTCACGTGGACAGCAAAAATTGCTAGTCAGCGCCATGCGATTGGCGCAAATTACCCACCTCAAACAGCAATCAGGCCAACAAACAGTATTGCTTGTTGATGACCTTGCTGCCGAGCTGGATGAAGATAAACGGGCCAAACTATTAAAACTCTTGAAGGAAACAGGTGCCCAGCTATTTGTCACCGTGACAGAGTCAAACCTTGTGGATATCTCGGCATGGCAGGAAGCAAAAATGTTCCACGTGGAACACGGCAGCATTAAAGAAGTGTTATAATGAGCGACTTGTTACGGAGAGCCTACCAATGAGCGATCAAAGCTACGATTCGTCTAATATCAAAGTTTTAAAAGGACTGGACGCAGTGCGAAAACGTCCGGGAATGTATATCGGTGATACGGACGATGGCACTGGTCTACACCACATGGTGTTCGAAGTAGTGGATAACTCCATTGATGAGGCACTGGCAGGACATTGCAAAAGTATTGATGTCACGATTCATACTGATAATTCAGTGTCTGTCCGTGATGACGGGCGTGGCATACCAGTTGATTACCATGAAGAAGAAGGGCGTTCCGCTGCAGAAGTTATTCTTACCGTCCTACATGCAGGGGGTAAATTCGACGATAATTCCTATAAAGTCTCTGGTGGTTTACATGGTGTGGGTGTATCAGTGGTAAACGCCCTTTCCGAGCACTTAAAACTAACAATAAGGCGTAACGGCAAGGTCTATACACAGGAATATGCGCTGGGTGAACCCCAGGGTGAATTGGTTCCGGGCGAGGATACCGATAACACGGGGACAGAAATCCGCTTTAAGCCCAGCGCTGAAATCTTTACTCAAACCGAATATCACTACGATATTTTAGCCAAGCGTTTACGTGAGCTTTCATTCCTGAATTCTGGTGTTCGTATCAACCTCTCTGACGAGAGAGATGGTAAAACTGACACATTTGAGTATGAAGGCGGTATCAAGGCATTCGTTGAGCATTTAAATCGCAAGAAAACCGCGCTACACGAGAACGTTTTCTACGTAAATACCGACAAAGACGATATCGGTGTTGAGGTTGCTATGCAGTGGAATGATTCCTATCAGGAAAATATCTTCTGTTTTACCAACAATATTCCGCAACGAGACGGTGGCACCCACTTGGCTGGATTGCGCGGTGCCCTGACCCGCACCCTCAATAATTATATTGAAAAACAAGGACTTGCGAAAAAATCCAAGGTGAACCCATCAGGTGATGATGCCCGTGAAGGCTTGTGTGCCGTGCTTTCTGTGAAGGTCCCTGATCCCAAGTTCTCATCTCAAACCAAGGACAAGCTGGTTTCCTCGGAAGTGAAGGGTATCGTGGAATCCATTATTGGTGAAAAATTTGGAGATTACCTGCAGGAAAGCCCGGCGGATGCCAAAGCTATTGGGGGCAAGATCGTTGAAGCAGCCCGTGCCAGGGAGGCTGCCCGCAAAGCAAGGGAAATGACACGTCGAAAAGGCGCGCTTGATATTGCTGGTCTGCCCGGCAAGCTGGCAGATTGCCAGGAAAAAGATCCCGCACTTTCAGAATTATTCCTGGTGGAAGGGGATTCGGCGGGTGGTTCGGCCAAGCAGGGCCGTGATCGCCGTAGCCAGGCAATACTTCCATTGAAGGGAAAGATTCTTAACGTTGAAAAAGCACGTTTCGATAAAATGCTGTCGTCAGCAGAGGTTGGCACGCTGATCACCGCGTTAGGTTGTGGAATCGGAAAAGACGAGTTCAATATCGAAAAATTACGTTATCACCGCATTATCATCATGACCGATGCCGATGTGGATGGTTCACATATCCGTACCCTGTTATTAACCTTCTTCTATCGCCAGATGCCGGAGTTAATTGAAAACGGCTACATTTATATTGCGCAACCACCTCTATACAAGGTTAAGAAAGGTAAACAGGAGCGTTATGTCAAAGACGATACTGAATTAAATCAGTACCTGTTACAGAATGCCCTGGATAATACCGAGTTGTATGTTAATGAAGGTGCTCCGGCATTAAGTGGCCAGGGATTGGAATCATTGGCACAACAATACATGATGGTCATGGATAGTACTAAACGTTTATCACGCCGATATCCCTCTGAAGTTCTGGAAAAAATGATCACTATGAAAAGCATCAGTGCCGATGTAACTAAAGATGAAGCAGAAAAATGGTTTGCTGAACTTCAGCTGCGACTGGATAATGATGTTAGTGATTTCAAGTATGAAATCAATGTTGATAACGTTGAAGGTGAAAGTAGCCACTGGTGTGCAAAGATAAATATTACACGCCATGGACTTTCAACTGAAAAAACCATTGATCGTGATTTTTTTGAATCCGGAGAATACAGGGCGATTGGTACTTTAAGTGAGCAGTTAGGTGACCTGCTAGGTGATAAAGCCTATGTGAAACGTGGTGACCGGCAACAGGAGGTCAGCTCCTTTAAGCAGGTAATGGAATGGTTGCTCGAAGATGCCAAGCGTGGACAACATATCCAACGTTATAAAGGACTTGGTGAAATGAACCCGGATCAACTCTGGGAAACCACGCTGGATGCTAATAGTCGCCGTTTATTACAGGTTCAGATTGAAGACGCGATCGCCGCCGATGAAATATTTACTACGTTAATGGGAGACCAGGTAGAACCACGTCGCGACTTTATTGAAAGTAATGCACTTAATGCATCAAACCTCGATGTATAAACAGGACCATGAGTAAACAAATTAAAGTATACGTAGATGATAGCCAGATTCATGGCAAAGGTTTGTTTGCCAAAGGTCATATTACAAAAGGCGAACTAATCGGTGTCGCCAGTGGCCAGTACACTAAAAAAGACGGGCCACATGTGTTATGGCTTAGTGATGAAAGCGGCTTCCATGTTCAGTGCGATATGCGCTTTATTAACCACAGCGATAAACCCAACGCAGCTTATTACGACACACTGGAAATTTGTGCGATTCGGGATATTAAGCCGGGTGAAGAAATTACCCATAACTACGAAGGCACAGGAAATTAGCTATCACAACATTCTTGTCCAGGGATGTTATAAAAATATTTTGATTAAATAATTTATCTTTTCAGAAGGCGCGACCTTGTTTGAAGACAAGGGTTTCTTTCTATTTTCAAAGTATTCTCAGGTTAGAGAACTTTCTACAGTTGTCGAGTTTCCAACCGGCTTTGCCTGCGGATGAGTTGCGCCTTTCCAGCTCATTCCCCATGAATAAAAAGCAATGAGTATAAAGACATCGATCATCAGGCCGAACATCAGGAAAAGTACCGGCATGTACATCAGGGAAAATTTATGGATCAGATAAGCGTGGGCAAAAAATTGTAATGGTATTACCAGCAAAAGATGGCCCATGGTGAGCAGGGTAAGCCAGACCTTTTTGACCAGTGTCTCATCAAAAATGTAATAGATCAGGCCATAAATAATGGGAATGATACCAACAAAAAATAATCCAGCCAACATCATGACGGCATGGTAGCTTGCTAGGCTATATGGAAAGTAATTACTAAAGAACAGGAAATAACAGACTGATATGACCTGTATAAAAGCAAGCGCTCTTAGCAGGTATGCCAGCGGTAAAAAACGGGAAGGTAGAAAGAAAGATATAACCAGGCTTGAAATGGTAATGATGACACCCAGGGACCATTGTGAATTAGAAGGTGTAGCAGCCCCGAGATGAAGGTAGGGGGCATAAATTTTGAAAATTCCAAGTTCCAGGCCAAACCTGCCCTGGTTAAGATCCAGGTGAAAGAGGCTTGAACACCATTCCAGAATCCAGCTCCATAAAACGAAAACGTATTCAAGAGAAAACAAGTATATGGTGAACAACATCAGGGCAGTAATGAAGGAAGGTATAAACTCGCTCGCTTTCATTGGAATGGTGAGTAATGCACGATGCGGAGAGATCATCCCGCCAAAGTGACCAATATGAGTTAATTTCTCTACCCGGTGACGAAGTTCAGGTGAAATATGTGCGTGCTTTTCGCTTATATTAGAAATGTTTGAAGACACCGAACATTACTCCTTTACGGTCATAAGTATCACTGGTGTAGTATTCAGCCATTATATTGGTACCCCAGTCTTTTTTAATCCACTCTCGCCAGGTTAGCGAATATACCGTACTGTCAATATTAACGGGTGTGATCGTGGCAGACACAAGCTGATAGGCTTCGTTACCCCAGTCTACTTGTGCAATTATGTATCGATCGAAGACGCTACCATAGGTTACGGCAAGCTTGTAACGACTTGAGTATTCAGGGCCAGGCAAGCTGCGAACTTTTCGTGTACCCACTTCAAGTATCCACGGGCTTGGGAAATAATATGTGGCTCCCAGGTAGAAACCACTTTCTTCATTTTCCTGGCGGGTGTCTTCCTGGTAGACACCAATAGTGCCAATAAGATTTTTTTCTTCGAGGAATTTCCTGTTTAAAAACGCATCTACCCGGTAACGTGGGAAGAAAAAGACGTCATCGCTGGTGCCAAGATGTAGAGAGCCATACCAGTCACTGTTAAAGACATGGGTTAAACTACCAGAAACATAGGTGCCTGACTCGTTGAATCGTTCTGCTGTAAGTACTTCCCATTGCCAGACATTGTCTTGATTTTGTTGCCATGAACCCCTGGCATAGGCTTCTTTCCAGCTTTCGAAGCCAGCTGTTAAATCATAGTACCCGACACCAAGCTCATAATAGTTGCTTTCGTTAAGTTCATTTTCTGCAGCACAGGCAACATGACTTCTTAATAGTGTGAAAATCAGAAGAGTTGTTACTATCCCTGCAATGTTTCTTTTGCTTTTCATATCACATTACCCTGGTGGAAAGATTAAAAGCGGTATTATTTTCGACCAGGTGGTTAAATAGTATTTCTGCAATGTAACCACTGGCCCGGCCATCACCAAACGGATTATCTGCCTTTGTGTATTGGTTATATTCTTTATCACTTGAATACAATTTATCTACCCAGCCGGCAATCACATCTGGTGAGGTACCTATCAGGGCACCGGCGTGTGAGCTGACAACTTCCGGGCGCTCCGTTTTGTCACGTAATACTAGAACAGGCTTTTTCAGGGTGACGGCTTCTTCCTGCAGACCACCAGAATCCGTTAATATCAACCAGCTCTTTTGCATAAAATAGAGCATGTCTGGGTAATTCAGGGGTTCGGCTAACCACACCTTTCTATTGCTGCCGCTATCCAATCCAAGCATAGTGTTATGTACAGCATTTTTTACCACCGGGTTGGGGTGCACCGGCCATATAATTTTTAAATCAGGATATTTCTCGGCGACGGACCTAACGCCTTCGGCAATTTCGGCTATTTGCCCATCCCAGGATTCACGACGATGCGCCGTCACCAGGACAACTCGCTGACTAGTGTCGTCTGAACCTAGCCAGTCCTGAATTTCAAGCGCCTCTTGTGATAAGGAAAATGAAGCCTGATTTATATGATTTAAGGTCCAGTTTGCGGCATCAACAATGGTGTTACCAACAAGGTAACAATTTTCCCTTTTAATCCCTTCATTTTGCAGGTTGGTAATGGCTAACTTTGTAGGTGCGAAATGCCAGTTAGCCAGTCGCGCGATTAATTCGCGGTTTTTTTCTTCCGGATAGGGTTGATAGGCCTTGTGTGATCTCAGGCCGGCTTCGATGTGACCCACAGGAATTTTGTGATAAAACGCAGATAAGGCACCGGATAATGCGGAAGAGGTATCTCCCTGGACCAGCACAGCGGATGGATCCAGATCTGCAAACAGTAAATCAAGGCGTTCCATTTTGATGGCAAAAAGGTGACCCAGTGAATTACGTTCGCGACTCAAATCAAATTTATAATCCGGTTTCATATCAAAGAACGGGTAGAGTGACTCCGCCAGGCTATCATGTTGACCCGTGTGCAGAACCCGGGGATTGAGGTCGGCTTGTTTCAGTGCATGATAAACAGGGGCCATTTTGATGATTTCTGGCCTTGTACCCATGCAAAGTAATATAGATCGATCAGCCATTATTTAAGCCTTTTACTGTTAAAGGCCAGTTTTTTCCCGTTTCCGGCGATTACAGCCCATTGATCATTAATTTTCCTGATTTTTGCATGCCCTTCCGTGACTTCAGGCTTATCATAATCCTCTATTGCCAGTAACCATGCCTGGTGTTCAAGGTTATCTGGATGACTTGCCATAAAGTGATAATCCTGACCACTGACGCTAAAATCCCATTCAGTTTGGATGCGACGGCTTAGAAAACTGGCTATACCAGTCATTGTATACCAGCGAAAGCGTCCTTTATCTTGGAGTATTTTGGCCCTGTTAAGCCAGGCACGCATTGCGGTTTTGTAAAAAAGCGCTCCCCGGGGATGAAAATAGATTAACCGGATATTGCTGTTGTCGGCGGTGAAATCAGTTGCATCCACCAACCATTTTTTTACTGACTGAGGATTAACCTTGTATGTAACCAGCTCTTCAAATCCGGCCATATCTTTATAAGGCAGGATAGGAAAAGACCATGCCGAGGGATATTTTAAAACACCATTGCGGTAACTTCTGGTCGGAGCCATTCCGGTATTGCCGGTAAAATAATACGAAGTGATACCATTTTTGATTAACCACCCTGTTACCCATTCAGGGTGGTTACCTTTAGGTGCAGAATACTCGGTGACTGGAGTGCCCTTCACTTTTTCCAGGGCGTGTTTATTTTTTACAAGGTAGTCAATAAATTCTTCTGAGGGCTCTTTTGTTACATGGTCACCAAATCGATCGTGAATCCATCCACCGTGACTGCCGACCTGGTAACCTTTTTCTTTAAAAAAACGGATAAATTTCTGTATACGTTTGTTTTTTGGTACGTTGACACCATTCCAGTCACCTTTGAAATGAGCATGAGGACCTGCTGTTATATGAATAGAATAAGGTCCCTGTTCATAAATACCCAGCTCCGTAATTTTTTTGAGAGGTTGTAAAGTGACGTTGGAGTCAAGATGCCAGTTCATGATAATGCCACCCACCCCGTCAGGTGCTGAGGAAAGATAAGGCAGGTTTACAATCGTGTTGGCAAAATAATGTAAAAAATTGTGTAAGAACAGACCATCAGTACGGCCCTTTAAATAACCCAACGGTAGGTTAATAAATAAAACTGTTCCCGTGCCAATCTGTCGTTGACCGGCAATGATATCGCCTAAAGGTGACTGAAGTAAGATTTTTCCGTTATATTTTCCATGCGTTTTATAAACATTGTAACTAACAAGGGCACTGCCATAATCAGAGATAGAATACTTCATTTCAGGATCAATAATGTTGGCATCAATGGCAGGATATGATCCCTTTGCATGTACTGATAAATCACTATATAGGCTATATTTACCAGGCGGAATGCGTAGCTCAGAAAAAGTTTTGTCGGAGGCGATGACGGGTTGCCAGCTTATGGTTTTTTCCTTGAGCTTGTTATAAAAAGCATAGTTTATACCGGCAAGTTCAGAAAACCGTGAATACGTACTTATATAGCGTCTCTCGGGGGACCAGACACCCGCATCATAAACCAGCATCAGGTTACCACCGTGTTCAACATAACTTTTCAGGGTAGAAATTAATGAGTCGCTGGCAACTCTATGTACCTGGTCAGGAAGAATGACCCCGGAAATCTGTGTCCTGTTGGTCCAGGGACGTAGAAACTCGGAATCACGCATTATCTTAACCGGGAAGCCTTCTTCTTTTATGGCATCGAGCCACACACTTACCTTGGCAGATGATTGATCGGCAGAATCAGGTAATAAAAGTACCAGGTGAGCAGGTTGTGATTCATTAAATAGTCGATTGTGTGTAATGATCACTGCGGCACCAGCAGCGATGACTAAAATAGATACCACTATTTTGGATAACAAGGATTTCATAACTTCTTTATAAGCCTCAGCTTTATTTCACTATCCCTTTTTGACGTGCCCAGACCGTTCCATACGCAACGACGTCAGGATAAATATGTATTTCTTCTGCGCTAACAGTTGTTGGCGCAGTTTCACTGCCTATTGTTGAATCAGATTTGATATAAACAGTTTGTTCGGAAATAACAGGACCATAGACAAAGGTGCCCTTTTCACAATGAATATTATTGTTACAGACCAAGCTCCCGTTGATTTCGCTGCCTTCACCGAGATTAAGCAGAAAGCGGCTTTTTACCGAACCATTTATCTGGCAGTTACGACCAATTTTAAGGCGCCCTACTACGACAAGGTTTGAGTTGATGAGGCTGTTATCTGGGATCTCCACGTCATGTTCAATGAGCCAGCGCCCGCCCTTATCTTCAACATCAGGTGAAAGATCAGCAGCCGATAACTTGTTTAGTTTAGTAACAGGTTTGTGTTCAGGAACGTGATCACCAAACAAGATGACAGGCGAGTAAAGACGTTCAAAGTGACAAGTACTGGAAAGCCTGATTTGTTTATCGGCAGACACACGGCCGTGCAACACACTACCGTTATTGACCATGATAGTATTTCCCGCATGCATCCAGCGCAATAACAGGCTTTGCTCAGCAATTTCAATATCCTTTTCTGCCAGTAAGGCACGATAGATGTCTTCTTTCCCACCGCGAATAGAATCACTGGCATACAGTTCAGTAAGGTAGCTCATGGCTCCGGGTAAATGTAAGGAACCTGTTGAAACCAGCATTGAATGCGTTATCTGTTCCTGTTGTTCAGATTGATTGAGTGGAATCGTATCTGCCTGGTTAATAATAAAA
>JARRJY010000030.1:0-42431 GCA_037388705.1 Gammaproteobacteria bacterium | reverse complement strand
CCGATGGGAGCCGCACAACAGCCGGCGCAACCATAGCGACAAACGGCAACAGGTGGGGTGATTATTGCTTGAATGGTTCGCTTCACCAGAATTCTCCTTACCAGCATAATTTACTGAAAACCCATATGGTTAACCATAGGTATCATGATTCTGGTAACGGGGTCAAATTTAAAATGCCCGGTAATGGTGCAATAATAATCAGTTGTTTTTGGCATCAGGGTCGGCTTTAAAGGGAGCTGTTAGCGAACCTTTTTCACCTCTGCCATATGGGGGCGAATTTTCTGTAGCATGGCTTTGAACACTCTTGGATTGGCCGCAACAATATCGCCTGTTTTGAGGTAATTCATTCCACCTTCCAGATCGGCTACCAGGCCACCGGCTTCTTCCACCAGCAGTACTCCGGCAGCAATATCCCAGACATTCAGGTCCAGTTCCCAGAAACCATCGATTCGACCAGCAGCGACATAGGCAAGGTCAAGCGCAGCAGATCCTGCCCGCCGTATACCGGCACTGCCCGGAATCAGGTCTTTCATCATTTCAAAGTAGGGGTCCATGAACACTTCATGTTCAGGACGGAAGGGTATGCCAGTACCTAGCAGGGCGCCATGTAATCCCTTGCGATTGGTAACACGAATGCGTCGGCCATTTAGTTGCGCACCCTCGCCACGCGTCGCGGTAAAAAGTTCCTGGCGCATAGGATCGTAAACTACGGCCTGTTCAAGTCTATTTTTATGGCGCAGGGCAATGGAAACAGCAAATTGAGGGAAACCGTATAGGAAATTTGTCGTGCCATCGAGGGGATCAATGATCCATTCGTATTCGTTACCTACATGACTGCCGGTCTCTTCTGCAAGAATGCTGTGCTCAGGGTAAGCTTTTTTTATGACGTTGATGATTTCTTCTTCAGCCAGTTTGTCCACTTCACTGACAAAATCATTGGGTGCCTTGTTACTGATGGATAAAGTATCCACTTGATCGGCATAACGCGCGATAATATTACCTGCACTACGTGCGGCACGAACGGCGATGTTTAGCATCGGATGCACGATGGTATTTCCTCTACAGTGTTAAAGAACATAGTGGTGGGTGTAGCCACCAACAGAGGCGCTATTCTAACAGCCTTGGGGCTGCAGACTGAAGCTTTAATAAATTTAAGATGTGAATTAATGACAAGTGAACTAAGTAAAATACGTATTGTGCTGGTCAATACCAGCCACGCGGGTAACATAGGCTCCGTGGCCCGCGCCATGAAAACCATGGGAATGAGCCAGTTATACCTGGTCGACCCAGTAGAAAAGCCGGTGGGCGAGGCACGCGCCAGGGCATCGGGAGCTGTAGATGTTCTCGAGTCGGCCATAATGGTAAATACCCTGCAAGAAGCTATAGCTGACTGTGCGCTGGTGGTGGGTGCCAGTGCCCGTTTGCGTTCTATTCCCTGGCCAGTGGTGGACCCAAGGCAATGCGCCGAACAGGTAGTTGAGATGGTAATAAGCCAGGGCGAGCAGGTGGCACTGGTGATGGGACGGGAGAAATCCGGCCTGAGTAATGCCGAGCTGGAACATTGTAATTTACTGGTGAATATTCCGGCCAATCCTGATTACTCTTCGCTAAACCTGGCAGCAGCTACACAGGTATTGGCCTATGAAGTACGCATGGCCATGCTAGCCAGTGAAGGTCGCGTCGTGAAAAATGAACATGATTCGCCTCTGGCCAGTGCGGATGATCTGGAAGGGATGTACTCACATTTTCAAACGGCCCTTACTGAAATTGGTTTTCTTGACCCGCAGGCACCCAAGAAACTGATGAGAAGGATCCGTCGTATGTTTAACCGTATCGCTCTGGAACGAAACGAAGTCAATATCCTGCGTGGCATACTGACAGCCGCACAGGGCAAAAAACGTGTTCGGGGTAATGATGGAGAGAAATATTAAGTCTTGAAATAAAAGGAAAAAATCACCATTTACTTGACTTTAGAGCAGGCAAAACCTCTAATAGCGCAGCATTAGACTTAAGTAATTAAGTAAAGAAATGTAAGGACTGGCATGTTTACACGAATCAGAGAAGATATCCGTTGTGTCTTTGACCGGGATCCGGCAGCACGAAACAGTTTTGAAGTGCTGACGGCCTATCCGGGCGTGCATGCCGTGTTGATTCATCGTATGAGTCATGGCTTATGGAATATCGGCCTGAAATGGCTGGCCCGTGTGCTATCGCATTTTGCGCGTTGGCTAACCGGTATTGAAATACACCCAGCCGTAAAAATCGGTCGTCGTTTCTTTATTGATCACGGGATGGGTGTGGTTATTGGTGAGACTGCGGAAATTGGTGATGACGTGACCCTCTATCATGGGGTGACGCTGGGCGGGACAACCTGGAACAAAGGTAAACGGCACCCGACGTTGAAAAACAATGTCGTGGTTGGGGCCGGGGCAAAAGTGCTCGGGCCAATTACCCTGGAAGAGGGTGCCCGTGTAGGCTCCAACGCGGTGGTCGTAAAAGACGTGCCTGCCGGAGCGACAGTAGTAGGCATCCCTGGTCGAATTGTTGCTAAAAGCGACGAGCATGACGAGCATCGCAAGGCGTTTGCAAAGAAAATCGGTTTTGACGCCTATGGCACCAGTGCAGATATGCCGGACCCGGTCGCGAATGCAATCAACTGCCTGCTGGATCATGTCCATGCTATGGATCAGCAGATGGAAAATATGTGCAAGTCATTGAAAACTTTAGGAATGGAGATGGATGAAGTCCGACTTCCGGACCTGGGATCCTGCAACATCACCTCTAAAGCCAACACAGATTCTACCGATATAGATTCTGATCAAGACCCAGCAAATCAATCAGAAAAATAATCTGGTTGGGGGGAAACTTTCTCGTGAAGAAATGGACAAAATACTTGACTGAAATACTTGGTCTTGTTATTGTTATGTTGTCTATTGGTATTTCATAGACTACTAAATTTACACCTACGGGGCAATGCTATGAGGCTTACAACCAAAGGTCGATATGCTGTAACTGCCATGCTAGACCTGGCGTTACATTATAAAGATGGTCCAATTACACTGGCGGATATTTCGCAGCGCCAGGGAATTTCACTTTCCTATCTGGAACAGTTGTTTTCCAAGTTACGTAAAAACGGCTTGGTAGACAGTACGCGGGGTCCGGGCGGTGGCTACCGTTTGAGCCGTAGTGCAAATGATATTGCTGTTGCGGATGTGATTACCGCGGTAGATGAAAAACTGGAAACCACACGCTGTGGTGGACTGGGTAACTGCCAGGATGACAAGCAATGCTTGACCCACGAACTATGGACTGAATTGAGTGACCGTATTCATGATTTCCTGTTGGGAATCAGTCTCGGACAACTGGTCGAACGTGAAGGCATTAAAGAAGTGGCTGCCCGTCAGGAATCAGAGCAAAACCAGCAGCAAGTTACAGTTACTGCCTGATTCAGCTCGTTACGGTATAATAGTTTGTTCACTTACGCTGGATGGACCAGGCGTTAAATTTACAGATATTTGGGGATAATCTGTGGCAAGCGGATGCTGCAGATATCCTGTCGGAGAGAGAAAGTCGTGAAGACACCGATTTATTTTGACTATTCAGCAACTACGCCGGTTGATCCACGTGTTGCCAAGGTTATGTGTGACTGCCTGACGATGGAAGGCAATTTTGGCAACCCGGCTTCACGTTCCCATGAGTTTGGCTGGAACGCGGAAAAAGCCGTTGAAGAAGCACGTCAAAATGTTGCGGCACTGGTGAATGCTGATCCGAAGGAAATTGTGTTTACCTCGGGTGCGACTGAATCGGATAACCTTGCTATCAAAGGTGTTGCCCATTTTTATCAAAAACAGGGTAAACACATTATTACAAGTAAAACAGAACATAAAGCAGTTCTGGATACCTGTCGCCAACTGGAACGTGAAGGTTATGAAGTCACCTACATGGATCCGGAAGAAAATGGTTTGATAGACCTGGAAAAACTCAAAGCGGCAATTCGTCCAGATACAATCCTGGTTTCCATCATGCACGTCAACAATGAAATTGGCGTCATTCAGGATATTAAAGCAATTGGTGAAATTACCCGTGAGAACAAGGTATTGTTTCATGTGGATGCAGCACAAAGTGCAGGCAAGGTACCTATTGATCTGCAGGACATGAAAGTTGACTTGATGTCTTTCTCGGCTCATAAAATTTATGGTCCAAAAGGTATCGGTGCTTTATATGTTCGTCGTAAACCACGTGTTCGTATTGAAGCCCAAATGCATGGTGGTGGTCACGAGCGTGGCATGCGTTCCGGTACTCTAGCTACCCACCAGATAGTTGGAATGGGTGAAGCCTTTAAATATGCTAAAGAAGAAATGGCGGCAGATAATGAACGCATTCGTATGTTGCGTGATCGCTTATGGAATGGCATTAAAGATATCGAAGAGATTTATGTTAATGGTGACATGGAACAGCGTGTTCCACATAACTTTAACGTGAGTTTTAATTTTGTTGAAGGTGAATCATTGATGATGGCATTAAAAGACCTGGCGGTTTCTTCAGGTTCGGCCTGTACGTCATCAAGTCTTGAGCCTTCTTATGTTTTACGTGCTATTGGCAGAAATGACGAGTTGGCACATAGTTCAATTCGCTTCTCAATTGGTCGATTTACCACTGAAGAAGAAATTGATTTTGCTATTGAACAAATTCACGAGAATATCGACAAGTTGCGAGAACTGTCGCCGTTATGGGAAATGTTCAAAGATGGCATTGACTTGAATTCCATCGAGTGGACCGCACATTAAATCAGCGGTTGCTTGAGGCTTGATTACCAAAGAGGTGAACAATCATGGCATATAGCGACAAAGTAATTGATCACTATGAAAACCCACGAAACGTTGGTACGTTTGAAAAAGAAGATACACAGGTTGGCACGGGTATGGTTGGTGCTCCAGCTTGCGGTGATGTGATGCGTTTACAAATCAAGGTGAATGACAGTGGTGTCATTGAAGATGCCAAGTTCAAAACCTATGGTTGTGGTTCTGCAATTGCTTCAAGCTCACTGTTAACAGAGTGGGTTAAAGGTAAGACTCTTGACGAAGCACAGCAAATCAAGAACAGTGAGATTGCTGAGGAACTGGAATTACCCCCGGTAAAAGTACATTGCTCAGTACTTGCTGAAGATGCTATTGAAGCTGCTATTGATGATTACAAAAAGAAAAACGGTTAGTTATCTTAAGTAGTACGAGTAGTTTTATGGCCATTACCTTAACTGAAGTAGCAGCAGATCGTGTAAAAGCCTTCCTTGAGAACCGAGGTAAAGGGGAAGGTTTACGGCTGGGTGTTAAAACTACTGGCTGTTCTGGCATGGCCTATGTGCTCGAGTTTGTCGATGAGATAGAAGATACCGACCAGGTATTTGAGTCTAATGGTGTGAAAATTATTGTTGATCCCAAGAGCCTGATTTACATTGATGGTACTGAACTGGACTATGGTAAAGAAGGTCTCAATGAAGGGTTCAAATTTAACAATCCAAACGTCAAGGACGAGTGTGGCTGCGGCGAAAGCTTCACCGTCTAGTATCCAGCTATAAAGATTATCATGGAAACTACTCAGAACTTCTTCGAGTTGTTTGGTATTCCTGTAAGTTATGATGTTGATTTACAACAGTTGTCTGAACGTTACCGTGATTTACAACGTACCGTTCATCCAGACAAGTTTGCTAACGCTTCTGATCGTGAAAGGCGTTTAGCTGTTGAAAAAGCCGCACAAATAAATGAAGCCTTTCAGACTTTAAAATCCCCAATGAATCGCGCGCGTTACATGCTGGAAATACGTGGGGTGGATTTCGATAATGAGCGTGATACGCATCTTGATCCCATGTTCCTGATGGAACAAATAGAATTACGTGAATCACTGGGTGAAGTAAAATCAGCTTCTGATCCCATGTCTGCATTAGCTAAAAGTATGGATGATATCCGCAAACGACATAAAGCCATGATTAGTGAACTCATAGATATATTAAAAGATGAAAGTAAAACTGATGAAGGCAAGCAGGCAGTACAAAAACTGCAATTTCTCGACAAATTACAACAGGAAGCCGAGGCGATAGAAGAAGAGTTAGCAGGATATTAGAACAGGGTTCTAGTACAATAAATATTTCTTTAATACCAGACTGAATTACGACTATGGCATTTTTACAAATCAGCGAACCTGGTGAATCAACCAACCCGCATGAGCATCGTCTTGCGGCAGGTATTGATCTGGGTACTACCAATTCACTGGTTGCCACAGTACGTAGTGGTTTAACAGAGACCTTGCCTGATGCGGAGGGTCGTCATTTATTACCTTCAATTGTCCGTTATCAGAATGGTCATGAACCAGTAGTTGGCTTTGCGGCAAAAGCAGAAAGTGCCAGAGATCCTCTGAATACCATTGTTTCGGTAAAAAGGTTTATGGGTCGTGGTCTTGATGATATTAAAAAACGTGAGGCCAGGTTACCTTACGAGTTTGTTGAAACTGATTCTGCAGTACCCCGTATTCATACTGCAGGTGGCGATGTTTCTGCAGTACAAGTTTCATCTGAAATATTAAAAGTTTTACGCAACCGAGCTGAAGAATCCCTGGGGGGAGACTTAACGGGAGTCGTCATTACTGTCCCGGCGTATTTTGATGATGCACAGCGCCAGGCTACCAAAGATGCTGCCAAACTGGCGGGCCTGAACGTTTTACGATTATTAAATGAGCCAACTGCCGCTGCTGTTGCTTATGGCCTTGATAAAGAGGCAGAAGGTGTTACTGCCGTTTATGACCTGGGCGGGGGTACTTTTGATATTTCTATCCTGCGTTTGAATAAAGGTGTGTTCGAGGTAATGGCCACGGCCGGTGATACGGCACTGGGTGGTGATGATTTTGATAACGTCGTAGCAAAATGGATTATGCAACAGGCAGGCATTAATGATGATGCCGGCCATCATCAGCTGCGTCGTCTGAAACATGAAGCCTGTGCAGCCAAGGAAGCCTTAACGAATGCTGACAGTACGATGATAAAAATCGAACTGGATGATGGTTCACACTGGGAAGGTGAACTTACACGCGCTCAGTTTAATGAGTTGGTTGATCCCTTAATTCAAAAAACCTTAATGCCATGTCGTCGCACTTTACGTGATGCAGGCGTAGCGGTTGAAGATGTCAACGCGGTGGTCATGGTCGGTGGTTCAACACGCGTCCCTCGTGTACGCGAAAAAATCGGTGAATTTTTTGAACGTGAGCCATTAACCGATATTGATCCCGATACAGTCGTCGCAGTCGGTGCCGCCGTTCAGGCGGATATCCTTGCAGGTAACAAGCCGGATGATGATTTGCTATTACTGGATGTGATTCCTTTATCTCTTGGTCTGGAAACTATGGGGGGTCT
Organism: Gammaproteobacteria bacterium; assembly: GCA_037388705.1. Classification (GTDB taxonomy): domain Bacteria; phylum Pseudomonadota; class Gammaproteobacteria; order UBA6429; family Thiohalophilaceae; genus JARRJY01. The sequence continues at coordinate 35,032 of JARRJY010000030.1, read as the reverse complement.
GGTGGAAAAAGTCATTCCACGCAATACCACTATCCCGGTTGCCCGCGCGCAGGATTTTACCACTTTTAAAGATGGCCAGACGGCTATGTCGATCCATGTTATGCAGGGTGAACGCGAGCTGGTGAGTGACTGTCGTTCATTGGGTAGATTTGCCTTGCACGGCATCCCTGCAATGGTGGCCGGGGCAGCACGTATACGCGTTACCTTCCAGGTAGATGCCGATGGGCTGTTATCTGTAACGGCACGAGAGCAAACAACTGGTGTGGAAAGTGGTATTGAAGTGAAACCGTCTTATGGTTTAACAGACAATGAAATTGAAACTATGTTGCGTGATTCTCTTGAACATGCACATGATGATGTTGATGCCCGTAACTTGCGGGAGCAACAAGTCGAAGCCGATCGCGTTCTGGAAGCTCTGGACGCAGCCCTGGCAGACGATGGTCACTTATTGAATAGTGAAGAACGTGCCCCCATAGATGAGGCAGCAGAGCAATTGAAAGCCAAACGTGATGGTAAGGATCCCCGCGCCATTAAACAGGCGTTGGATGATCTTGATAAAGCGGCAGCGGTTTTTGTATCACGTCGTATGGATACCAATATACAGAAGGCTTTGTCCGGGCACAGTGTCGATGAATTTAGTGAATAGAGTAGACAGGATATGACCAAGTTGATTTTTTTACCCCATGAGGAAATGTGCCCGGAAGGGGCAATGTTTGAAGTTGAGCCGGGGACCACGATTTGTGATGCGGCTCTGCAAAATGGTATTGAAATCGAGCATGCCTGTGAAAAGTCCTGTGCCTGTACCACATGTCACGTCTATGTTCGTGAAGGACTGGATTCCCTCGATGAAGCTACCGAAGACGAGGATGATCTGCTCGACAAGGCCTGGGGCCTGGAACCAGACTCGCGCCTCAGCTGCCAGGCGGTCGTTGGTGATGAGGACCTGGTCATCGAAATTCCCAAGTACACCATCAACATGGTGTCGGAAAACCACTAACAAGCGGAGCTGCCTCATGTCATTAAAATGGACGGATACCCTGGATATTGCCATTGAACTGGATGAAAAACACCCGGATGTTGATCCCAAGGTAATAAGATTTACCGACTTGATGGAATGGGTCATGGAACTGGACGAATTCAATGATGATCCGGCTCATTGTGGTGAGAAAATCCTGGAAGCTATCCAGATGGCCTGGATTGACGAAAGAGACTAAAAATCAGCTTGTTATGATTGCCTGAAACCCCTTTCAGGCGGTAAAATTCACACTCATTTCATTGTGATGTAAACCCGCGCTTTGGTGCGGGTTTATGCTATCTTGTAGTTCTAAAATTGTGGAGAAACAAAGGCATGGCCGTTGAACGTACCATTTCTATAATCAAACCTGATGCAGTTGCCAAAAACGTGATTGGTAAAATTTACTCGCGTTTTGAAAAAGCCGGTCTGAAGATCGTGGCAGCCAAAATGATGCACCTGAGCAAAGAGCAGGCGGGTGAGTTTTATGCGGTACACAAAGAGCGTCCTTTCTATAATGACCTGATTGAATTTATGACTTCTGGTCCTGTGATGGTACAGGTCCTGGAGGGTGAAAACGCGATTGAGAAGAATCGTGAAATCATGGGTGCCACCAATCCCCAGGAAGCTGCGCCAGGTACAATCCGCGCAGATTTCGCTGAAACTGTGGATGAAAATGCGGTGCATGGTTCAGACGGCCCGGAAACGGCCGCCGCGGAAATCAAGTTTTTCTTCGGTGATGATGGCGTTTGTCCCCGCACACGCTAGAACGAGGTAAGTATTCTTGCAAACGCACGACAAAGTGAATTTGTTAAACCTGGATAAGCCGGGTCTGGAAGCCTTCTTTACCGATATGGGGGAGAAGGCTTTTCGTGCGACGCAGGTGATGCAATGGATTTACCAGTTTGGTGTTAGTGATTTTGATGAAATGACCAACCTGGGAAAAGCGTTACGTCAGAAACTGAAAGAAATTGCTGAGATATCTGTACCCTCGATTGTCAGTCAGCAGGATTCTGATGACGGTACTATCAAGTGGGCGTTACAACTTGATGGTGGCAATAACATCGAAACGGTGTTTATCCCGGAAGACGGTCGCGGCACCTTATGTATTTCATCGCAGGTAGGTTGTGCCCTTGAATGCAGTTTTTGTTCTACTGCACAACAGGGTTTTAATCGTAACCTGACAACGGCAGAAATAATTGGCCAGGTATGGATTGCCAATCAAACCCTTAAATGTATACCGAGGGATGAACGTGTCATCACTAACGTGGTCTTTATGGGTATGGGTGAACCATTACTGAATTATGATAATGTGGTTCGCGCGATTAATATTTTGCTGGATGATCATGCTTATGGCCTTTCAAAACGCCGGGTGACCATCAGCACCTCGGGCGTTATCCCGGCACTGGACAGATTGAAAGAAGTCACAGATGTTGCACTGGCGGTTTCATTACATGCACCCAATGATGAATTGCGTAATAAACTGGTGCCACTTAACCAAAAATATCCAATCAGGGAATTAATGGCAGCCTGTAAGCGTTACGTTGCAGGTGAAACACGCCGCAAGGTCACGTTTGAATATGTGATGCTTGAGGGAGTGAATGATACCCCTGAGCATGCAAGGCAACTGGTGAAAATTTTAAAGGGGGTACCAGCTAAACTTAACCTGATTCCGTTTAACCCGTTTCCTCAAACCAGTTATCAGCGTTCTTCACCTGAACGTGTGCAGGCATTTAGCCAGGTCCTAATCAAGGCCGGGTTAATTACGACAACCCGTAAAACCCGTGGTGATGATATTGATGCTGCCTGCGGCCAACTGGCAGGAAAAGTCAACGATAAAACCAAGCGAAAGTTACGTCGTGATAATAACGAAGCACCCTTAACAAGGATTATGTAATGACCAAAAAATTTATACTGACTTTACTATTTAGTTTGTTGATGGTTGGCTGTGCGACTGACGGAAACCAGGAAAGAGAGAAACTCAAGCGAGCAGCAGAAATTAATGCACAACTTGGTGTCGAATACATGCGCCAGGAACGATATGAAGTTGCCAAACAAAAGCTCGAAAGAGCCATGCAGCAGGACCCGGACAATGGTGATGTTTATCATTACATGGCGGAATTATATCGTCGTCTGGATGAATTTGATCTTGCTGAATCCTATTTTGAAAAGGCAATGGAAAGAAATGAGGATGACTCGGCCCTGTTAAACAATTACGGCGTTTTTCTTTGTGACAGGAAGCAATACAAAAAAGCGATTGATAATTTTGAAAAGGTTCTGAAGAATCCTGTTTACCAACGCAAGGATCTTGTCTATGAAAACATGGGTATTTGTTATCAACGCCAGGGGAACCTGTTTCTGGCTGAGAAATACCTGAACAAGGCATATGCACTTAATCCAAGATTACCGGTTACAGCAATTAACCTGGCGCAACTCAATTTTGATAAACAACTTTTTGATCAGGCCAATTTTCATTTTCAGCGTTTTTTAACCATGTCTCAACATACGCCACAGAGTTTATGGCTGGGTTACTTGCTGGAGTCACATAATGGTAACAAGAACCAGGCGGCCAGTTATGCCGTGTTACTAAAAGGTAAATATCCGGACTCTCAAGAAGCCAAGTTATTATATAAAATGGAATCCAGAAGAAGAAAATAACAATAAAGCAGTCAGAAAAAATTATGTCGAAAACTATCCAGGCAATCCGAGGCATGAATGACATTTTGCCGGGCGAAACATCACGCTGGCAATATGTTGAACAGGTATTCCGTGATCTGATGGCTAATTATGGTTACAGCGAGATTCGCATGCCAATTGTGGAAAAAACCGATCTGTTCAAGCGTTCTATTGGCGAAGTCACTGATATCGTTGAAAAGGAAATGTACACTTTTGAAGACAGAAACGGGGATAGCCTTACATTACGTCCTGAAGGAACAGCAGGTTGTGTTCGTGCCGGCATACAAAATGGTTTACTACATAACCAGACGCAACGCTTGTGGTATAGCGGGCCGATGTTTCGTCATGAACGACCACAGAAAGGCCGCTATCGTCAGTTTCACCAGATGGGCGTAGAAAGCTTTGGTCTGGCAGGGCCGGATATTGATGCTGAAATGATATTAATGACAGCACGTCTCTGGCAACAGCTGGGTATGGCTGACGATGTACAACTGGAACTGAATTCATTAGGCAGTTCGGAAGCACGCAAGGCATATCGGGATGTACTAGTTGAATACCTTAATCAGCATAAGGATATCCTTGATGAAGACAGCCAGCGTCGACTGACATCAAATCCGTTGCGAATTCTTGACAGTAAGAACCCGGATATGCAGGCGATGATCGAAGCGGCGCCTAAACTGATGGATCATCTTGATGATGAATCGCGTCAACACTTTGAACAGCTTTGCCAGTTACTTGATGATACCGGTATTAAATACGTTATTAACCAGCGCCTGGTAAGGGGACTGGATTATTACAGTAAATCGGTTTTTGAATGGACAACCTCTAAACTGGGTGCCCAGGGCACAGTGTGTGCCGGTGGCCGTTTTGATGGTTTGGTTGAACAACTCGGTGGCAAGCCGGGCTTTGCTATGGGCTTTGCCCTGGGTATCGAGCGACTCGTTGCGTTACTGGAAGACGATGACGCGGCTGTAATGGATAATACGCCACATGCTTATTTATTACTGGCCGGAGAGCAGGCACAACAGCAGGGTTTAACCCTGGCAGAAAAACTTCGCGATGAAATTGTTGGTCTGCGCCTGATGACGCATTGTGGCGGTGGCAGTTTTAAAAGCCAGATGAAAAAAGCAGATAAAAGTGGTGCACAGATTGCCCTGATACTGGGTGATGACGAAATTGCTAACCAGCAAATCACTGTTAAGGATTTACGAGGTGACGCAGGTCAGCATCAAGTTGAATTAAATGAATTAAATACATACATGTCTGAATTGGTCTATTCAGAATAGATATTGGATGGAGTAAAGAAGTGGAAATACACCGCACAGAAGAAGAGCAGGTCGAAGCAATAAAAAATTGGTGGAAGGAAAACGGTACTTCCGTAGTAATTGGAGTTGCCCTGGGTATCGCAGCGATTTTTGGTGTACGTTACTGGTTCGATTACCAGAAGGCACAAACTCAACAGGCATCGGCATTATATGCATCTGTTCTTGAAAGTATTGCTACGGATAAAGTTAAAGCAGAAGCACTGGCTTCCGAGCTGTCAAAAAATTATTCCTCAACACCATATGCCACGTTAACCGCTTTAAACCTTGCCAAGTTAAAAGTTGATGACAAGGATCTGAAAGCAGCCCAAACCTATTTACAGTGGGTGATTGATAATGGTTCAGATGAAGGTTTCAGGCATGTTGCACGTATCCGTCTTGCAAGACTATACCTTGAAGAAGGAAATGTACAGCAAGCGGAACAGCTTGTTAAAGGTATAAAAGCGAGTGGTTTCGATTCTGAGTACAGTGAATTACGCGGTGATATCTTTTTGGCTAAAGGCGAGAATGCCCAGGCCGTCGAAAGTTATCGCCTGGCACAAACAGGGCTGCAGCCTAACTCGCCACGTAGCCAGCTTTTACAAATGAAAATTGATGATCTTGCGGTAGAAAAATAAGGAACTTTTAATGCGCTTAACTTCTTTCTTCCATATAGCCTTTATCAGTATCCTGCTAACATCGTGCGCATCATCTCCTTCACCGGTTTTGCCACCAATGAAGTTATCCAGGCTTGTTAATGAGATTCATATTACCCATGACTGGACGCGTTATCTTGATCAGGGGGCCAGTTTTGCTTCCCTGAAGTTAGAACCTGTCGTTGATGGTGATAAATTGTATAGTGTCATCTTGGTACCAACAAGGGTGGAGTCATCGTGCTTGCAGCTGATACCGGGAAAGAAATATGGCATCACTCTTTATCCAGCGAGATCCTGTCTTCACCAATTGCGGCAGATGGCATTACCGTGGTGCGTACCGTCGATGGTCATGTTTACGGCCTGGACATGCAAACAGGTAAACAGAAGTGGGTGTATTCACGTGGGGTTCCATTGCTGACCCTGAGGGGTACAAGTTCACCAGTTATCAGTAACGGTATTGTTATTACCGGTTCGGACAGTGGAAAGTTAACCGCCTTAACGCTCCAGGATGGGACAGTGTTATGGGAAGCGACTATCGCGGTTCCAAAAGGTCGTACTGAACTGGAACGTATTATTGATATTGATGCTGAGCTGGTTGTGGTTAAAGATGTTGTCTATGTTGCCAGTTACCAGGGCCGGCTTGCCGCGGTACAGATTGACTCTGGGCGTATTCACTGGGCACGTGACATGTCAACATACAGTGGATTTTCTGTTGGGCCATACCGCGTGTTTCTAACCGATGCGGAAGGCTATGTCTGGGCATTGAATCGCTTTAATGGTGCAACCATCTGGCGACAGGACAAGTTATTGCGTCGTTCTCTTACGCGCCCTGTGTTACAGAACAAGTATCTTGTTGTTGCTGATTACAAAGGATATGTTCACTGGTTATCACGTGAAGATGGGCATCTTGCTGCACGTAAACGTGTTAATGAAGATCATTATCTATCAACCTCACCCGATGAAGATGAAGAACTTCTCTTTGACCGTGCAGAAAATGTTTTAGCTGAGCCGATTGTTATAGATAAAACCGTGTTAGCTATTGATCGCATGGGTACCATTTCTTCATTCACGGTACACTAACTTTAATTTCGTAATTTCATCATGAAACCTGTAATTGCCCTGGTTGGTCGACCGAATGTTGGAAAATCAACATTATTCAATAGACTGACAAAATCACGTGATGCCCTGGTTGCAGACCAGCCGGGTCTTACGCGTGATCGCAAGTTCGGCGAAGGAAAACTGGGTAATTATCCTTACATTGTTGTCGATACTGGTGGGTTAAGTGGTGACATCGAGGGTGTCGATGGCCTGATGGCTGATCAGTCATGGCTGGCCGTACAACAGGCCGATATTGTTTTATTCCTGGTTGATGCGCGCGCAGGCGTCACCCCTGAGGATGAAAACATCGCCAGGCATTTACGTTCCACGGGTAAAACCATTCACCTGGCCGTCAATAAGATCGACGGTTTAAATTCCGATGTAGTGCTGGCTGATTTTTATAGCCTGGGGCTGGGCGAACCGGTGGGTATTGCTGCTGCGCACGGGCGCAATGTTCATGCCTTGATCGATATGGTACTGGAAGAACTCTCTGACCTGGAAGAAGAACCAGTAGAGGAAGAAGACAGTGGTATCAAGATTGCCGTGATTGGCCGTCCCAACGTGGGCAAATCAACACTGGTTAATCGAATTCTCGGTGAGGAGCGGGTGGTTGCGTATGATATGCCGGGTACTACCCGTGACAGTATCTATTTACCGTTTGAACGACAGGGCAAAAAATATACCCTGATTGATACGGCGGGTATCCGTCGTCGTGCGCGAGTTAAAGAAGCGATCGAGAAGTTCAGTGTCATAAAAGCATTGCAGGCCATTGAAGACGCACACGTCGTTATTATGTTGCTGGACGGCCAGGAAGGCATCAGTGAGCAGGATGCCAGTTTACTTGGGTTTATCATGGATGCCGGGCGCGCACTGGTGCTGGCAGTCAACAAATGGGATGGCCTTGATGAAGACCAGAAAAACAAGGTGCATCGTGAACTGGAAATTAAACTACCGTTTCTTACGTATGCGAGGACGCATTTCATATCGGCATTGCACGGTAGCGGGGTAGGTGTCCTGTTCAAATCCATCGAGGAAGCGTACAACGCTGCGATGAGTGATTTCGCGACACCAAAATTAACAGACCTGTTAAATCACCTGGTGCAGGCGCATCAACCACCCACCATTAAAGGTCATCGTATAAAGCTACGTTATGCACACCAGGGAGGTAAAAACCCACCGATTATTGTCATTCATGGTAATAAAACCTCTGATGTGCCGGCCAGTTATCGAAAATACTTGATCAATGGTTTTCAGAAACACCTTAAATTATTTGGAACACCGCTACGTGTTGAATTTAAAGGTGGGAAAAATCCCTTCGCGGGTAAGAAAAACAAGCTTACTGATCGTCAGATTGCAAAACGTAAGCGTCTGCGTAAATTCACTTCTCGCAAATAACTATTCTTCAAGGTTCAGGCGCTGTTTTAATTCAGTATCAGGGATGAACTTCGGATACGCCTTGATAAAACGTTCATATTCCTGTTTTGCCTCTGCCAGTTTCTTTTCTTTGAGCAATTGGTTTATCTTTTCAAGCCACTTCGATTCAGGTAGCAAGGCCTCTTCCTTGTCAGCCGTTCTGGCAAGACGAGTGGTCTCGGCATTCTTAGCGAGTTTTGGCTCTGACTCCATCATAAAACCCGCGATCGCTGTGGCTGGTGCCGGTGCCTCGCGTGCGGCTATTTGTTCTTCCACTGGGCTGCTGGCCTGCATATCCTGTTTGACACGGTGTTCTTTTTTCTTTTCCAGTAACTGTTTTTCAGGTTTATCATCAAGAACGGCAACATCCATTTCCTTTTCCTGGTAAAACACTGCTGGTTTTTGTAGTTGTACCAGGGAAAATGATAAAACCAGTGTTGCGGCAATGGCTGTTGGAATCAGCCAGGTTTTGTTATTTCGCCCAGGCTTTTTTGTCTCGTTACGAGCGGTGCTGATAATGAGTTCATCCATCTCTGCCGAAGGCTGATGTTGTTCCTGTTTTTGATACTCTTTTGATAATCTGGAGTTATCATCAAGGTATTCATTGAGAACGTCATTTTCTTTGTGTTGATCAGTCATGACAGATCCTCCATACCCGTTTTTAACCGCTTAATGGCATAGCGTAGTCGACTCTTCACCGCTTCTACATTACTTTGAGTGATACGCGCAATATCCTCAAGCCCCAGCCCGGTTTCTTCTTTCAACAGGAATACTTCGCGTTGCGCTTCGGGTAACTGTTCTAGCAACTGGATAAACTTGTTATGTTGTTGCTGGGCAGATACCGTGTCTTCAGGAGAATGGCTGGATATATCCTGGATGTCATCTTCGTAGCTATCAATAGCGGCCTTACTTTTTCGGCGGTAGTAATCAATTAGCTTGTTGTGAGCTATACGAAATAAATAGGTGCTAAATTTTGCAGATTCGGTATAAGTTTGGCGTGCCCTTATCAAGCTGGTCCAGCTATCCTGAAATAGCTCATCTGCAATTGCTTTGTCGCTACACTGTCGCATTAGATAATTATATAGAGATACACGGTGTCGTTGATACAAGAGTTCGAACGCCTGCGTGTCACCATCACGATAGATCGACATCAGTTGTTCATCAGTACGGTTATCCCCATCCATGGGGATAACAGCGTACCGAATAACACTATGCTTGGAAAGAGACATTAGCCTTATTGTTGGCTCATTACGTTACTGCTTAAAGTATCAGCCATGTTAACCAGGTTGATAAATTCTCCTCGATATCCAAACATGTCCTTTCCGCGGGCAGTTTGTGCCAGTTTGAGAACATCTCTGTAAGCGAATTGCCCGGTATATTTACCACCACGTAGTAGTTGCCCAAAAGCGGCCACGGCAGATGAAAACCTGAGATTATCAGTAGCTTTGTTTATATCGTCCAGTATATCTTTCCTGGTAATTACTTGCGTTGTGAGTTTGCTGATACTGGTGCCGGGATTTTTATAACGCAACTTCAGAAAACCAATTTCATTTACCTTGTGCGCAGATACCTCGGGTTTATTGCTATAACGTAAGGGGTCAATACGTTGTGACTGGCTTCCAGTCAGGCTGATTTCATAAAGTGCCGTCACGGTATGACCTGCACCAATATCACCGGCATCAATTTTATCATTGTTAAAATCTTCACGTTTCAGAGCGCGATTTTCGTAGCCAATGAGACGATATTCGGCTACGGCTTTCGGATTGAATTCAATCTGGATCTTGACATCTTTGGCAATGGTTTTCAGTGTGCTGCTCATTTCTTCTACCAGCACTTTGCGGGCTTCATTAAGCGTGTCGATGTAGGCGTAATTACCGTTGCCCTTGTCGGCCAGCTGCTCCATTAAATAATCATTATAATTACCATTACCAAAGCCCAGCGTGGTCAGGGTAATACCGGTTTTGCGCTTTTCTTCTATTAAGTCTTTCAGTGCCTCAAAATTGGTCGTACCGACATTGAAGTCGCCATCGGTTGCCAGTATGACACGGTTAATACCACCTTTAACGAAAGCTTGCTGGGCAAGGTTATAAGCAAGCCTGATCCCTGCTGCGCCATTGGTTGACCCTCCAGCCTGTAGCCTGTCCAGAGAAGCAATAATTTGTGCTTTATGGTTACCCGGGGTAGGGTTTAGCACGACACCCGATGAACCGGCATAGACTACGATACTAATTTTATCCCTGGCACGTAATTTATTTGTTAGCAGTTTCATGGATGATTTCAGTAACGGTAGCTTGTTCGCTGAGGTCATGGAACCGGAGACATCAATGAGAAACACCAGGTTTGCCGCGGGCAGGTTAGTCCGGTCTATGTCATAACCTTTCAAACCAACCTGTAAAAGGTATTGCTGATTATTCCATGGCGAAGGGGCCATTTCGGTTGTGATGCTGAAAGGAATTTTTTCATTTCCGGGTACCGGATACTGGTAATTAAAATAGTTAATCATTTCTTCAACGCGTACCGCATCCCTGCGTGGCAATGAACCGCCGGATAGCATGCGGCGTACATTGCTATAAGAACCGGTATCGACATCAATACTGAAGGTGGAAACCGGGTGCTCAACAGTTCGCTTTATCGGGTTATCATCAATATGGGCGTAATTTTCCCTGTCGAGCGGTTCATAGGCCTGACGAATGGTATCCTGGGTAACTACCGCGTTAGGCGCAATATAGCCATGTGCAAATTGTTGTTTGGCCATTTTACTTGTTACAGGCAAACGTGACTGAACACCGGGTTGTGGGACAGGCGCCGTAGCAGAGGCTATGATTTTCTCTTCTTCTTTAACCAGGCGGCTAACTTGTGGTCGTTGGTCTTTCTTGCCGTTTTGTTGCTCTATGGGATTTTCGGTCTGGCTAATGTCCTGCTCCTTGTGGGGGGAACAGGCAACGCTAAATACCCCGACCTGGATGGCCAGTACGCTATAAATCAATAACTTATTATTCATCAGACACTCCTCCGTGCTTATTTGTTGTATTAAACGCAGCAGGAGGGCAAAAGGGTTAAACGGCGGGCAAATATACAGATTTGTTTTTTGGGTTTCCTGAATAAACTTGATTGAGCCTATTTACCGAGAGGTCTGGTTCCTTCAAACAGGTCTTTCTTCTCCGTGATGGCAGTGATCATATGATCACGGAAGGATAACACTCTTGAAGTACGTTTAAGATCCGGATGCAGCAATATCCATAGCCCCAGGTTGTAGGCTGGATCGGGTTCGCAGTAGCGCGTCAGTTCAGGATCAGTATCTCCCATGAAACAGGGCAATATGGACACGCCCAGGCCTTCTCTTAAAGCAGCCTGTGTGAGCAAGGTATCATCACTAATAAAGTGATGATGTTGATCATTACATGCCTGTTTTGTCCAGGTTCTATGAAACCCACAACAATCTACGCCAAGCCACCTGGGTTCACTGTTTTTCTTTTGAAGTTGCGATATATAGTCTTTGCTACCGTAAATGGTCGATGCCACGTTCACGATGCGCCGGCCAATTAAGGTATCCGGTGGTGAGTTAGTCAGTCGAATTGCTATATCGGCATCCCGCTGGGCAAGGCTGGCATCCAGGTTTGATACCACGATGTGTAGCTTAACCAGCGGGTGCTGGTTACTGAAGTCAGCAAACATGGGCATAAGCACTGTTGAGGCCATGTTATTGATGGCGGTGACACGTAACGGACCAATTAACTGTGTGTCTTTGCCAATCAAAGCGCCGTCCACACCCAGGACTTCGCGCTCGATATTGGTAGCGGCTTCCTTTACATGCTCTCCGGCCTGGGTGAGTTCGTAACCACCTTTTTTACGTTCTATCAGCCGGGCACCCAGGTTTATTTCGAATTGTCGCATACGACGGGAAATGGTGGAGTGCTGTACACCCAGCTGCCGGGCTGCACCACTTATGGAGCCTGAGCGGGCTACCGCCAGAAACAGCCTCAAATCATCCCAATTCATCCCAATTCATCCCAATTCATCCCTTTCACCAATTTGTGCAAATTTGCACATTATGTTTCTAATTTTAGCCAATTGTAAGTAAAAATAATCAATCTAAACTTCAAAGTACGCGAAATAACCTTGTCCAAGGAGAAAATCATGAAAAAAATCGGCATCGTACAAAAAGCACCGGTTTTTCTGGATAAAGACAGAACCATGGAATCTGCTGTCATCATGGTAGAAGAAGCTGCCAGCAACGGTGCCCAATTGATAGTTTTTACCGAGGCTTTTATTCCCGGATATCCTGCCTGGGTCTGGCGATTAAGACCGGGAGCAGACTGGAACACTTCAGAAGCATTACATCATCGCCTGCTCAATAACTCTGTAGATGTAGAAGCGGGTGACCTGGCACCACTATATGCAGCCGCTAAAATGAATAACGTTACTATTGTCTGCGGTATCGAGGAACGTGACGGCAAGCTCAGCCAGTCCACACTCTATAACACCGTGGTCACCATCGGGCCAGATGGAATACTACAAAATAAGCATCGCAAGCTCATGCCAACCAACCCGGAACGCATGGTGTGGGGATTTGGCGATGCGACCGGCCTAAAAGTGGTGGATACTCCTGTTGGTCGAATTGGTTCATTACTCTGCTGGGAGAACTTCATGCCACTAGCACGTTATGCCATGTATGCACAGGGAGTAGAAATCTATATCGCACCTACCTATGACAGTGGTGAAAACTGGTTAGGCACCTTGCAACATATCGCACGGGAAGGGTGTTGCTATGTTGTTGGCTGCGGCAACCTGATGAAAGGCAGTGATATTCCAGCCGATTTTCCTGAAAGAGAGACTTTATACCCGGACGAAGATGAATGGGTTAACCCGGGTGACTCCGTGGTGATTGCCCCGGGGGGTGAAATTGTTGCAGGCCCAATGAATAAAGAAGCCGGTATCCTGTATCACGACATCGACCTGGATAAAGTTGCTATCTCGAAAAGAGCATTTGATGTTGTCGGACATTACTCACGCCCGGATATTTTCCAGCTGCATATAAATAATCAACCACAATCACCCGCGTTATTTGAGCAGGGAACTGGTTCACTAAACAAAACACCAGGTGTAAGGCGGGTAAAATGAACAATAACGATCAGTATACCGGCCGTTGTTTTTGTGGCGATGTGGAATTCACGTTAAGCGGCTCTCCGGAAGTCATGGCATATTGCCATTGTGATTCCTGTCGTCAATGGTCAGCAAGCCCGGTAAGTGGATTTACCCTGTGGAAACCAGAGAAACTTAAAATTACAAAAGGTGAAGAAAGTATTGATGGTTTTACCGGTAATCCACTTTCAGATGATGATACGGTTGTGAGCAATCGCTTGTGGTGTAAAAAATGCGGTGGTCACCTTTATAATGACCACCCAACGATGGATTTAATTGATGTGCCATCAGCTGTTATTGAGGGCTTTATTTTCAGGCCAGGATTTCACGTTCATTACCAGGAAACCGTGCACCCGATAAAAGATGGTTTACCGAAGTTTAAAGATCTGCCGGAAGAGGCAGGGGGATCTGGTGTGCAAATAGCTGAGTAGGTTGTATTGAATGTCCGATTTTACTGCAGAAACTCTTCGAGCTTCATCCTGTATGACCCAACTCACTTTGTTCGTTCTGGCCCGGGACGTAAGCGGTCATTCATATTTTTATCACGCCCGTGAAATTCTCGAGAGCGTATTCTTCCAATCTGTATTTGGCTGTTCTTTTATTAACAGGATACTTTCGCCTACTTCATTCTCATACCAGCCGGAATGTTGCTGAAGCGGTTCAACACTGTATCCCCACCAGGCTCCATTTGCATCCTGCGCTACCCAGTTCACCCAGTCGGGAACATTAATATCAGTGGGCAAGCTCATTCGTTAAGTGACAAAAACAGTTTCGGCTCTACCCTGGTATTATTCAGGCTGACACTCCAGTGCAGGTGAGGCCCGGTCACACGACCTGTCATGCCTACCTTACCAATCACTTCACCTTGTTTAACAATTGCTCCTTCTTTAACATCAATACTGTTCATATGACAGAACATGGTAATCAGCCCCTGGCCGTGATCAATGAATACGGTATTACCGTTAAAGAAATAATCACCTGTATTGATGACTTTTCCATCAGCAGGAGCTTTTATGACAGTTCCAATTGGCGCAGCGATATCCAGCCCACTATGAGGTTTACGTGGTTGTTTGTTAAAGAAACGTTTTAGACCAAATGGACTGCTAAAGGGGCCGTTGACAGGTTTTATAAACTGTGTAGGAACTTCAGGTCGTTCTCGCCACGTGCGCAGAGCCTTTACAATTATTTTTTTCTCACGTTGATACCGTTCAATACTCTCTTTACTTAAGTCGACATGTTTTTTCTTAACGGTAAGGTACTGCGTCTTGTATTTCTTATTACGTACGGAGAATTCCTTAATGTAGGTATTATTACCACGTTTGACTTTTATTTTGTGGATGCCGGCTTTGAGCGATAAGGGTAGTCCAACGATGGCTTCCCACTGGAGCTGGTTTTTTCTCACCATAACTCGTCTCTTGCCAAAGTAAGCTTTTGGTATGGTGTTTTCTGTATCGAGTTTTATGATGGCGATACCCCCGGGAACGGCATCGGCTTTGGGGAATTCAAACGCGCAAACGGAATGGCTGATAACCAGTAAAAGGATAATAACTAACTTCTTCATACGACTTACTTGGACTCTATTTTATTTACTGTACAGTGTAATTTTCCTTCATCAAGACGGGCAACAATATTATCACCCTGGTCCACTTTTATACTGGAACGCAGAATATGTTCACTACCTTCCGGGGTAACAATAGCATACCCACGATGTAATGTTGCCAACGGGCTCACGGTATCAAGGCTGTGAGCCACATGGGTAAACTTCTGGCGTGCTTGATGCAATTGCTGTTGCATACTGTTATGCAGCCGTTGTCTTAGCTGGTGGTGTTTTTCTGATTGCTGCTTGAGGCGATGCGCGGGATTATATTGATACAGCTGCGCAGCCAGGGCCGTAATATTTGCCTGCACATGACGTAACTGGTTTTGTTGTGCACGAAACTGTCTTGCCTGCAATTCATCCAGTCTTTGCGCGATTTCCTGTAAGCGTTGTCCAGGATGAACCAGTTGTTTGTTTAACCAGCCAAGTTGTTGCTGACGTTGTTGCAAACCAGAGTGCATTAGGTATGTCAGGCGATTTACGGTGTTTTTTAATTGTTGCAGCCAGGTGTATTGATCGGGACTGATAAGTTCCGCGGCACCCGTTGGCGTAGGGGCCCGTTGATCTGCCACGAAGTCGGCAATGGTGATATCTACTTCATGACCGACACCACTGACCACCGGGATAGTGCAGTCATAAATCGCGCGCGCCACTTTTTCTTCATTGAACGACCAGAGGTCTTCCAGTGAACCACCACCACGAGCCAGGATTAACACATCACATTCATTGCGTTGCAGCGCTTTTTTAAACGCCGCAACGATTTCGTCGGCGGAATTTTCACCCTGTACGGCTACCGGGTAAAGGATGACCGGCAGGGCGGGGAAACGTCGTTTCAGGGTGGTAAGAATATCGTGAATGACCGCGCCACTGGGTGAGGTGATGACGCCAAGGCAGTGTGGATGTTCAGGGATAGGTTGCTTATGTTCAGTATCAAACAGACCTTCTTTCAGTAACTTTTGTTTGAGTTCTTCAAACTGACGGCGAAGGGCACCTTCACCGGCTTCTTCCATGTGTTCAATAATGATTTGATAGTTACCACGCGGTTCATAAAGTGTCACGCGTGCGCGCACCTGTACGAGCATGCCATCCCTGGGTTGAACCCTGGTAAGCATGTTTTTACCGCGGAACATGGCGCAGCTGACCTGCGAGGCTTCATCTTTCAGGGAGAAATACCAGTGACCGGAGCTGTAGGATTTGAAGTTGGATATCTCGCCTTCGATCCACAACAGCGGAAAGCCTTCCAGCAAGGTTTTTACCTCGCGGTTAAGGCGGCTTATCGTATAGATATCTCTGAGTTCATTTTGCGGCATAACGCAATAGTATCTTAAAAACCGGTAATCTTCAGGCATAAAAAAACCGACCTGGGAAAGGTCGGTTTTATTTAAGAGTTAGCTGAAAACTTATTTTAAGTGTTTGTCAGCAGCATCTTTATTATCTTCATATTGCTGTAAAGCCAGTGTGCTTTGCTTTTTCGCTTCATTCGCCAGCTTAACAGCTTTATCGAAATCACCTTTCTTCATAGCAGCTTTTGCTTTCTTGATGAGCTTGCCAGTATCACGCCATTCATAACTTTTCTTTTTAGCGCGACTGGTTTCGTGCTCAGCAGCAGTGATGGCGCCAGCAGCATCATTTTTAGTGTGAGTAGGGCCAGCGGCACAAGCACCCAGAGTAAATGCAGCAATAGCAGCCAAAGTGATTATTTTCTTCATGAGCTCCTCCAAAAACCGGGGTTAGTAATGTAATTATTTTTTTGTTGCTTACCGTGTATATACAGGGCAAACAAGCTATTAATTATGTACAGGGTTATGCTTCCCTGAAAGCTGAATGGTACCATTATGCGGTGTTAGCCACAGGATGGCAACCGCCATCTTGTAAAGAGTGGAAGGCCGTTAATCTGCCATTTACCAGATCTAAAAAACGCTCTATAATTCCTTGTTTTACATACTATATTGGAATCTTCTAATATGCTGCGAATTGCCCAAGAAGCTCTCACCTTTGATGACGTTTTACTGGTTCCCGCCCATTCAACCGTGTTGCCCAAAGAGGTTGAACTGAAAACACGCCTGACGCGTGAGATTGAATTGAACATTCCACTGGTATCTGCGGCTATGGATACCGTTACCGAGGCACGCCTGGCTATTGCCATGGCCCAGGAAGGCGGGATTGGCATTATCCACAAGAATATGGATGCCGCAGCCCAAGCAGAAAATGTTCGCCAGGTGAAAAAATACGAAAGTGGCGTCATTAAAGATCCCATGACAGTCACCCCGGACGCCAGCATCCGTGACGTGTTAAGCCTGACCCGTGCCCATAATATCTCCGGTGTTCCGGTAGTGGACAATGATAACCTGGTTGGCATCGTTACCAGTCGTGATCTGCGTTTTGAAACCCGCTATGACAGTCCGGTTTCCCAGATCATGACCCCTAAAGAAAAGCTGGTAACCGTAAAAGAGGGTACTCCTCATGAAGAGGTGCTCAAGCTGTTGCACGAGTATCGCATCGAGAAAGTCCTTGTGGTTAATGATGATTTCCAGCTGCGCGGCCTGATCACAGTTAAGGATATCCAGAAAGCGGTTGAATTTCCCAAGGCCTGTAAGGACGACCAGGGTCGCCTGCGCGTCGGAGCTGCTGTTGGTGTCGGAGGTGGTACCGAGGAACGGGTTGCAGCCCTGGCTGATGCCGGTGTGGACGTGGTGGTAGTGGATACTGCCCATGGCCATTCCCAGGGCGTTCTGGATCGTGTTGCCTGGGTGAAGAAAAATTATCCAGCCATTCAGGTGATTGGCGGAAATATCGCCACTGCTGAAGCCGCCAGGGCACTGGCAGATGCTGGTGCCGATGCCGTGAAAGTGGGTATCGGGCCAGGTTCAATCTGTACCACCCGTATTGTCGCAGGTGTCGGGGTACCGCAAATATCAGCGGTGGCCAACGTGGCAGAAGCCCTGGAAGGAACGGGAGTACCACTGATTGCTGATGGAGGCATTCGCTACTCGGGTGATATTTCCAAGGCACTGGTAGCCGGGGCCCATTCAATAATGCTGGGCTCCATGTTTGCCGGTACTGGTGAATCCCCGGGAGAAGTTGAACTCTTCCAGGGTCGCTCCTACAAATCCTATCGCGGTATGGGTTCCCTGGGCGCCATGAGTGCACGCGATGGCTCATCAGATCGCTATTTCCAGGAAGGTTCCGAGGCTGACAAACTGGTGCCGGAAGGCATAGAAGGGCGGGTACCATTTAAAGGTCCGCTGGGGCCAGTTATCCATCAATTACTGGGTGGCATTCGTTCCAGTATGGGTTACACGGGTTGTCGTACCATCGAGGAAATGCGTACCAGGCCTGAGTTTGTTCGAGTAACCAATGCAGGGATGGCGGAAAGCCATGTACATGATGTACAAATTACCAAGGAAGCACCTAACTATCGTGTTTAAATGGTAAAAGCAAGGTTGTAAAATAAAAAGCCGCTTAGTCAAAAGCGGCTTTTTTTATGCGCCATATCACAATTTTGTGTATATTTATTGTGATTTGCAGTAACTGGAATACTAAACTTATTCTGCAGTTTTTAATAATGTTGATTCCGGGAAATAAAGATGATTCACATAATAAGAACACAACTATTCATTCTCATCTTTTTTGTATTTTCTTCATGCGCGTGTGCTGCAATTTACAAATGGGTCGATGAAAACGGGCAAACGCATTTTGGTAGTCAACCACCGGCGCAGTCCGACAATAAAAAGCTGAAAGAGAAAACCGGAAACACCATTAAAGCGGAACGTAATACCAGCCCTTCAAATTCCCGAAGTAATGATTCCAGCCAGCAACGTAGTGCACAGAGTGATAAAAAAGATACTTATGTTGATTGCTATGCGGCAGTAGACAACACGAAAGCATCTTTTAAAGCATTACGTGAAGTAGGCAGGGAAAAGTACCGAAGCGGTGAACTGAGTTATGAAAAATACCGCAAGGGTGTCGACAATCTCAGGAAAGCAAGTGGTTCAGCTTCACTATCTGATTGTAATAAATCTACTGGCGAGAAGAGAAAATTTTATCAATGTATGTACAAAGGCAGCGGAGATGCAGGCAATGCCGTACTATGTGCATTACTTCTTAAATTCAAGTAACTACAATTAACTAAAAAAACAGGCAGCTGGTACATAATTTTGTCTATGAACAGTACGAGACCTGATTGGCCAGTGATTATTAAACATCAGGGTGATGCTGAGCTAACCTACATTCATGATCAGGATGAATGGGAAGTTATCTTCAAGTCCGGGGACATTGATTTCGATGATACCGATCTGCTTATAGACTCTTCCGGCACTACATTCTCAATTAGTGAGGGCGGATTTGTTACAAATAACGCCACTCAAAGCCTAGAAAGTATTTTGGGCCTGGTAAAAGCACATGCTGCGCAGGCAGGTTCATGTTGTGTTGCCAAACTATACGCACCTTCTATTAAAGATGCGTTTGCTATTGTCAAATCAATGAGGGAAAGCTAGTCTTTTCTTTTAGCCCGCTTTTTACCTGCCGTTTTTTTCTTGCCTGGTTTTTGTTTAGGTCTCCGTTTCCCCGGTTTGTCTTTTTGATCTTTTTTCCGCACTGGTTTGTTCTCTCCAGATGCGCGAGAGATTTTTAGCTGTTGACCGGCAACACGAACTTTTTTCAATGACTGGAAAATTTCTTTTGGCATACCTTCCGGTAAATCAACCAGGCTGTAATCATCATAGATATTAATACGGCCTATATACTGGCTATCCAGTCCGGCTTCATTGGCAATCGCGCCAACGATATTGCCGGGTTTTACTTCATGTTGATGACCTACTTCAATTCGGTAGCGCTCCATATCTTTTTCAGCGCGTGTTTCTTTTCGTGCGGAACGTTCACGTTTTTGTTTTGTTGGTTTATCCTTTTTATCCCAGCTTTCTTTTGATTTATGTTGCGGCTTGTTTTGAAGCAGGAAAGGCTCGTCACCTTGTAGCAATTGTGCAAGGGCAGCAGCGATTTCCAGTGCCGGTACATTATGTTCCTGTTGGTACTGTTCAATCAGCTGAAAAAACAGGCCAAGCTCTTCAGTTGCCAGCGTGTCGGTAATACGTTGCTTGAATTTAGCAATACGTTTGTCATTAATCAGCTCGGTAGAAGGAAGATCCATGATCTCAATTTTCTTCCCGGTGGCTTTTTCAATAGCATGTAGCAAGCGTTTTTCACGTGGTGCTACGAATAAAATCGCATCCCCCTCGCGACCCGCGCGCCCGGTACGACCAATACGATGTACATAAGCTTCAGTATCATAGGGGATATCATAATTGACGACATGGCTGATGCGATTAACATCCAGGCCACGAGCTGCCACATCGGTGGCAACGATGATATCCAGTTTGCCATTTTTTAAATGTTCGATGGTGCGTTCACGCTGGTTCTGTGGGATATCACCATTTAATGCGGCACAAGCATATCCTCGTGCTTCGAGTTTTTCCGCCAGTTCCACCGTGGCAGTCTTGGTACGCACGAAAACGATCATGGCATCAAAAGGTTCTGCTTCCAGGATTCGTGTTAAGGCATCCAGTTTATGTACACCGCTGACAGGCCAGAAACGCTGACGAATAGTCTCAGCCGTGGTGGTTGTCATCTTGATAGTGACTTGTTGGGGCTCGTTTAAATATTTAGTCGCAATACGGCGGATTTGCTGTGGCATGGTGGCAGAAAATAAAGCAATCTGTCTATCCGACGGAGTTTGTTCCAGTACCCATTCCACATCATCTATAAAACCCATGCGTAACATTTCGTCGGCTTCATCAAGCACCAGCGCGCAAAGGTTATCCAGTTTTAATGTGCCTTTACGCATATGATCCATGACACGTCCGGGTGTGCCGACCACCACGTGCACACCGCGTTTTAGTGCACGTATTTGCCCGCTGTAATCCTGTCCACCGTAGACAGGTAAAACATGGAAGCCTTTCATATGGCCAGCGTATTTTTGAAACGCTTCAGCCACCTGGATGGCCAGCTCACGAGTCGGCGCCAGAACCAGAACCTGTGGATCTTTTTGTTTTAAATCTAGGTTGGATAGCAGGGGCAAGGCAAAGGCGGCAGTTTTGCCGGTACCAGTTTGTGCCTGCCCCAGTACGTCCTTGCCTTCCAGCAATAACGGGATGGTTTGAGCCTGGATGGGCGAGGGGGTTTCATAACCCACTTCATCCAGAGCCTTGAGGATAGATTGTTTCAACGCCAGTTGATTAAAGGCCGTTATTGTCATGAGATGTACCTGAAAGATTAAAACGCGAGGGACGCCAAGGTATAAACCGGGGTCCTGAGTTGCCCCTGTCTGTCGAGAATCCGAGCCAAGAAAGAAGGGATGCGTAGTGTACCGGTTTATATGATATGTTGCATACTTTATTTATATAGAGTGATACTAAATGCAGATATGGGTAGATGCTGATGCCTGTCCCAAGGTAGTCAAGGAAATCCTCTACCGCGCGGCGCAAAGAGTAAAATGTCAGCTGGTGCTGGTGGCAAACCAGTCATTAACTACGCCAAAGTCGCCCTTCATTAAATCAGTCAGGGTTGAGCCGGGGTTTGACGTTGCGGATAACTATATCGTAAAGCAGGCCAAACCGGGCGATCTCGTAATTACTGCGGATATTCCCCTTGCTGCCGAAGTGCTGGATAAAGGGGCGCAGGCCTTAAATCCACGTGGGGAGTTTTATAGTCCCGAGACTATCAGGCAAAAACTCACCATGCGGGATTTCATGGATGAGATGCGCGGTAGCGGGGTGATGTCTGGTGGGCCACCGCCCCTGGGCCAGACTGACCGGCGTGAATTTGCCAATGCCCTGGATAGATTTTTAGCACAACATAATCCAGCTTAGCAAAACCATTGAATTTCTTGATTATTTACCCGTTTTCCCCGATCATGTGCGCCTTTCCTGGTCGCTGAACAGAGAGCTTAATATGTCCGTGGATATCCATTCCGATCGCATCCTTATTCTGGATTTTGGTTCACAATATACCCAGTTGATTGCCCGTCGCGTGCGCGAGGCCGGGGTTTATTGTGAGTTACATAGCTGGGAAATCGAAGAGCAGGATATCCGTGAGTTTAAGCCCAGCGGCATCATTCTTTCCGGAGGACCGGAAAGCACTACCGCGGAAGATGCACCAGTAGCAGCGCAGGTTGTGTTTGAACTGGGTGTGCCAGTACTGGGAATTTGTTACGGCATGCAGACCATGGCTTCACAACTGGGTGGCAAAGTAGAAAATGCCGATCACCATGAATACGGTTATGCCCAGGTCCGGGCCCGCGGCCATACCACGTTATTAAAAGAAATCGAAGATCACACCAGTGAAGAAGGTTACGGTCTGCTGGATGTGTGGATGAGCCATGGTGATAGGGTTATCGATATGCCAAAGGGCTTCAAGTTGATGTGTTCTACCGATAATGCCCCGATAGCCGGTATTGCTGATGAAGAGCGTAAATTCTACGGCCTGCAGGGTTGTGGGTTCCTCAATTAAAGGAGGAGTAATATTATGAAAGATGTTCATACCATCTGTGGTTGTAGCAACTTGTGGACCCCGGGCAATATCATTGACGATAACATTGCACGTATTCGCGAGCAGGTCGGCGATAACGAAGTGGTGTTGGGGTTATCCGGAGGTGTTGATTCATCAGTGGTTGCCGCGTTGTTACACAAAGCGATCGGCGATCAGTTAACCTGCGTGTTTGTCGATAATGGTTTATTACGTTACCAGGAAGGGGACCAGGTAATGGCCACCTTTGCGGAACACATGGGTGTCAAAGTGATCCGTATCGATGCAGAGGCACGATTCCTTAAAGCGCTGGAAGGTGTGGACGATCCGGAACGTAAGCGAAAAATCATTGGTAACCTGTTCGTGGATGTTTTTGAAGAAGAATCCAAAAAATTAAAGAATGCCAAATTCCTGGCACAGGGAACCATTTACCCAGATGTTATCGAATCGGCGGGTGCTAAAACCGGCAAGGCACACTTGATTAAATCACATCATAACGTAGGTGGCTTACCTGACTACATGAAACTGGAACTGTGTGAACCATTACGTGAGTTGTTTAAAGATGAAGTGCGTAAACTGGGAGTCGAGTTAGGATTACCTTATGACATGGTATATCGTCATCCATTCCCAGGTCCGGGCTTAGGCGTACGTATTCTGGGTGAAGTAAAAAAAGAATATGCCGATATTTTGCGACTTGCTGATCATGTTTATATCGAAGAGCTACGTAAATACGGGCTTTATGACAAAGTTAGCCAGGCCTTTACAGTATTCCTGCCAGTTAAGTCTGTTGGTGTCACTGGCGATGGCCGACGTTATCAATACGTGGTGGCATTACGTGCGGTAGAAACGATTGATTTCATGACAGCACGCTGGGCCCATTTACCCTATGATTTCCTGGAACATGTTTCTCGTCGAATTGTTAACGAGGTGGATGGTATTTCACGTGTAGTTTATGACGTTACTGGTAAACCACCAGGCACAATCGAGTGGGAATAAGTTGTGTCAGAAGTTGTATTGATCACCATTACGGGACAGGATCGCCCGGGACTGACATCCGCGTTAACCGGTATTCTTGCCAGTTATGATATTGCCGTTTTAGATATTGGCCAGTCTGTTATTCACAACAGTTTATCTTTAGGCATCCTGATCGAATCACCTGAAGACCCAAAAAGCTGCTCTGTCTTTAAAGATATTCTTTTCAAAGCGCATGAACTTAACCTGAATGCGCGCTTTACACCCATATCGGAAGATGACTATGAAAACTGGGTTGCTGGCCAGGGTAAACCCAAGCATATTGTTACTATTCTTGGTCGGCAAATTACCGCACGTCACCTGGCACGTGTAACGGAAGTTGTTGCCGAGCATGGCTTTAACATTGATCAAATCAGTCGCTTGTCAGGGCGGCTTTCTCTTGAGACACCTGGTGAACAACGCCGTGGTGCATCTGTTCAACTTTCACTAAGCGGTGAAGTGAAAGATATTCCAGAAATGCACGCCAAGTTCCTGCATATTTCGCAGGAAATGGATATAGATGTCGCGGTACAGGAAGATAATCTTTATCGTCGTAGTCGTCGACTGGTCTGTTTTGATATGGATTCAACATTAATCCAGGCCGAGGTGATCGATGAACTGGCGAGGGTTGCCGGTGTCGGAGAACAGGTTGCCGAGATTACCGAATTGGCAATGCGTGGAGAAATTGATTTTAGCGAAAGCTTTCGTCGCCGTATGGCATTACTGAAAGGGATGGATGAATGCTTGTTACAGGATATCGCTGAAAATTTACCCATTACTGATGGTGCCGAACGTTTGATCAGTCATTTAAAACACTTTGGTTACAAGGTGGCGATTCTTTCTGGTGGCTTTACATACTTTGCCAATTACCTAAAAGAAAAGTTGGGTATTGATTATGTCTATGCTAATCAACTGGATTTTGAAGATGGTAAACTGACCGGTGAAGTCAAGGGTGACATCATTGACGGTAACATGAAGGCAACATTACTGAGCCAGTTAGCTGAACAGGAAGGGATCAGTACCGAACAGGTTATTGCAGTCGGTGATGGTGCAAATGATCTACCTATGTTAGCCATTGCCGGTCTGGGGATTGCCTTTCATGCCAAGCCCATCGTTAAAGAACAGGCACAACACTCCATTGCGACACTTGGCCTTGATGCGATTTTATACCTGCTTGGCATGCGTGATCGCGAACTGGCTGAACTGGAAAAATTAAATTAATCATGGAAGAACTGGAACAGCAATCGCTCGATGAGTTCTGGATGCAGCGTGCCCTTGAACTGGCCAGCCGTGCTGAGGCAGAAGGGGAAGTCCCTGTTGGAGCAGTGCTGGTAAGAGACGAGCAAATCATTGGTGAAGGATGGAATCAACCGATCACAGCGAATGATCCTACCTGTCATGCAGAAATTATGGCGTTACGATCGGCTTCATCAAACATTAATAATTATCGCCTTCTTAATACTACCTTGTATGTGACACTGGAACCTTGCAGCATGTGTGCTGGTGCCCTAATTCATGCGCGTGTAAAACGCGTTGTTTATGGTGCCAGTGATCCAAAAGGAGGTGCCGCGGGTAGCGTTTTCGAAATACTGGGTACGGATAAATTAAACCACAAGATTGAAGTTACAACTGGAGTACTTGCGAAAGAGTGCGGTGACGTTTTAACGAATTTTTTCCAGCAACGCCGTAAGTAATATTTATCCAACTGAGTCCATGTTCACAGAACAGGTGATGCATACACGAGAATTGATTGTGGAGCATAGCGTGGAGTTTCGCGTTCGATATGCCAGCGCAGAATATCATAGTAACTGCGGATGTTTTCAACATATATTACCGGTTCGTGACCACGAGCATATCCATACTTCGTCGTTTTGTACCACTTGCGTTGACGCAACAGGGGTAAATTTTCTTTTATGTCGGTCCACTTATTCGGATTTCCACCAAGCCTGGCGGTAATCTTTTGCACATCACTTACATGCCCATGCCCAACGTTATAAGCCGCTAATGCAATCCATGTTCTATCGGGTTCAGGGATATCCTTATATAGCTCAAGTAACTGGGTAAAATACAAGGTACCACCTTCAACACTTTGCTTTGGATCGGTGCGTTTTTCGATACCAAGATCCCTGGCAGTTGCACTGGTTAACATCATCATGCCGCGTACGCCAGTAGGTGAAACTGCGCGTGGATTCCAGTGAGATTCCTGGTACGCAATAGCAGCCAGTAAACGCCAGTCCAGACCATGTTTATTAGCAGCTGCTTCAAATAAACCCTGATAACGTGGCAAGCGGAACTGGACATGTTTCAGATAAGTTGGGGTACCAGCGTAATCGTAGCGGTTCATGTGACCATAGTTTCTTTTTACTATACGGGCTAACTCGCCATTTTCCTTAATTTTATTAAAAAAGCTCACGGCTTTTTTATACAGGGAATCATCGTCACCAGGTTGCATTGCCCAGGCAAGGGATTGTGAATCAGATAAATCAAAGGCAACACCGAGTTGTGGATAGTACCGGCGATTAAGGGCAATCTCGTTAGAATCAGCAATGGTATAGTCAATAAGTTGTTCAGCAACCAGTGTCAGTAATGCCGCGCTGCCTGCAGAATTATTTTCTTCCCACTTGATGTCAGGGTATTGTTTCTTGAGTTGTTTTAATAGTTCAACGTGACTGCTATTGGCAATGACTTCCAGGCTACCTGATTTAAGATCTGCCACTGATTCAGGTTTAGTCCCATCCCTGCGATAAACCACTTGCTGGGAAATCTGCTGGTAGGGAGGGGTGAAACGTACCACCTTTTTACGTTCTTCAGTTACTGTCAGGCCGGCAGCCGCGATCTGTGCTTCTCCAGAATGAACTTTATTCAGGATTTCTTTCAGGTTATCCGATGTATTTATAACCAGTTTTACACCAAGCGAATCTGCGAAGGCTTTTGCCAGGTCGTATTCCATCCCCGCCGGGCCATGAGGGCCAGCATAATAGGTAGTGGCAGCATTGCGGGTCAGGATGTGGAGTTCACCAGAATCCAGAACTTGCTCAAGAATAGTGCGATTGGGTGAACAGGCGTTGAGCAGGACAATTCCAAGAATGGCTGCAGCAGCAAAGATCAGTTTTTGAAAACGACTTTTTTGCATAATGTATTCCGTTAACCCTGGGACAGTCTTATTATCCTACCGTTGTAGATAAGCTCAACAAAAATGTGAAATAGTTCACATATTTTAACAAATTTATCGACGAATTAGCAGTAAATTATAACATGCTAATATTTTGGCATCTGACTACCGGCTGATGTCCTTATTCTTCATCAAGTATAGACTAGATATTATAAGTGCCTAAAATTTAATGGAAAATAAGCAGAACTGTGTATTTTGAACACTACAATTTGCACTGTTTCTTCAACTGGTTTACCCTTGCGCGCTGTTTTGGCAATAGTAGGGCCGAAATTCCCTCTATATTGCCAAATTCTTCTGGAGAAGTGTCCGAGTGGTTGAAGGAGCACGCCTGGAAAGTGTGTATACGGTAATACCGTATCGAGGGTTCGAATCCCTCCTTCTCCGCCAGTTCCTACTGACAAGCTCTACGGAGCTATCCCCGGCAAAGCGATCTGTTTTCTGAGTAATTTACTCGGTAATGAGATGCGGGTTGTAAAATCTTTCATTTTTACTCAACAATTACGATGCATGTGTAAGTGCACATTGCATGCCTTGTAAAAAAGCTATATTTTAAAAATCAGCAATTTACGTAATAATATGCCTGCTATAACCCCCCACAAATTTTAAGAGTGTATTATGTTGTCACTTTTCAGGCAGCAAAACCGTGATGAACCGGTTAGCCTGCGTAAAAGATATATTACCTTATCCCTGGTTCTCGGAATCATAGTTATTTCTGTTGTTCTTTTTTATTACGCAGGTATTGTTTCAACCAGAAATAAAGTCTCAGATGAACTTGCCTATATTCATGAAGAATTAAGTTTACTTGATGACATCCGTGATAATTTAGTTGAAATATACAATAATATTGATCTCTTCTTACTGGATCCTACTCATGGCAATTCTGCCGAGATAACGCATCAACTGATCACTGAGTCACACCTTAAGGCAAGCAAACTATCCGAGCGGCTTGAAAAAGCCAATGTTGATAGCAAGCTTATCGCTGAAGTTAATAGCCTTGGAAAACGTTTTTTGATGCTAAATGAAAGTATTTATGATTTGTCAGCATCAAGGATGGATATTAACAGGCAATATCCTGGAATGGCATTATCAGCATTTGGAATGAGCGAACCACAGAATGAAGTAACAAATTATTTACAGATTTTAATTACTGAAATTGAATCAGGATCACTTAAACCGGTTTCAGAAAATCTTTATCCCTTGTTATTAAAAACACATAGTCTCTGGTTAAAACATATTTCTCAGATGCGTATTTACCTTGCAAACCGCCTGGCTTCATTTTCCACTGAGATTTTACTTTTGCAGGCCGCTTCGTTAAACGATCTACACCAGCAATTTATGAAGAATGTTGTAACCATTGAGAAACTTTATATCAACGAAGACAGTTTCGAAGCAGAGTATGCCATACAGTCCATAAAGAAAAATGCTCCGGAATGGTACAGCTTGTTTCAGCAGGTCAGAGAGATTTCTGAATCAGACAAGTGGCGGACAGACAGTCATCTAATGAAAACAGTTATAATCCCACAAGCTGATAGCATTTCTGATTTTATACTGTCTATTGAAAAACAATTAATTTCACAGGAAGAAACAGTTGCAATGCAGGTAAGGAATAGTGCCGACACATTGAGCATGCTTTTGTTTACGGTAATTGTGTTGTTTATGTTTTTCATCGTAGCAGTAATCTATTCGCTTGACAGAATGGTCTTTAAGCCAATTTCCAGTGTTACCCAGGCCCTTAAATCCAGGGCTTTCAATTTAAATTCTCCTCAACTGGTTTCAGGTAAAACTCGTGAAATCAGTTATCTGATAGAAGCTTTTAAAGAGATGGATGAGGAAGTCAGCCAGCGTCAAAATGATCTTCAGCACCAGGCATTGCATGACCACCTGACAGGATTACCGAATCGTTTTATGCTCAACCAGCGAATAGAATACCAGTTACTTACCGCAGAGCGAGAGAACAAAACTTTTACCATATTCTTCATGGATATTGATAACTTTAAGGATGTGAACGATTCATTAGGTCATGCAGTAGGTGATATTCTGTTAATCAAAGCAGGTGAGCGTATTTCTAACAAGATACGTAAGGCTGATACCGTAGCCCGCCTCGGTGGTGATGAATATGCCATTCTTCTTCCGGACACAAATGCAAGTGAAGCACAGAAACTGGCAAAAACAATCTGCGAGAGTTTTAGTGAGCCATTTAATATAGACGGACGAGAATTAAACATTGGTGTCAGTATTGGTATTGTTTGCTATCCAGACGATGGAGAAGATGCTCAAACCTTGTTGCAGCATGCGGATATTGCCATGTATATGGCTAAACGTAACCGCACAGGCTTTGCCAGCTACGATCCTAATGAGGATTTTTATAGCAAGAACCGTCTTTCCCTGGTTAATGATTTACACACTGCAATTAACGAGGATGAACTGAAACTTTACTATCACCCATTAATTAATGTTGATGGGGAAAACATAACCGGTGCCGAGGCCTTGTTGCGATGGTATCACCCAAGGCATGGATATATTCAACCGGATAAAATAATCGAATTAGCCGAATATGCCGGTGTTATTAATAAACTGTCCTTGTGGGTGATGGACCAGGCAATAAAACAATGTAAATTTTGTCATGATCTTGGACACTATTTGACGGTTTCTGTAAACCTGTCTGTCTATGATCTTGCAAATAAATCACTCTGCCAACAAGTCAAACAGTTACTTGATCAACACCAGCTTGCAAGCAACTACCTGACCCTTGAGATTACAGAAACCGGGATGATGAATAATCCTGCCCGTTCAATCCAGGTACTTGATACACTTAACAAGATGGGAGTAAAGCTGGCGATTGATGATTTTGGAACTGGCTTCTCATCGCTTTCCTACCTTAAACAGCTTCCTGTTGTTGAATTAAAAATTGACAAGTCTTTTGTGCTTGATATGGAACGTGATGATAGTGACGAAGTCATCGTTCAATCAACGATTAACCTGGGACACAATCTCGGGCTTACAGTGGTTGCAGAAGGCATTGAGCACCGGGGTCTTTTTGACATGGTTAAAAGGTATGGCTGTGACAAGGTGCAAGGCTATATGTTTGGCAAGCCCTGTGACGCTCAACTGTGGTCATCCTTAGCCCGGTTACCTTGGTTCAAAACAGGTTACAGCAATTACCAGTACATGCCGAACCCAATGCCAAATGCTTCACCGCCTAGATCAGTCTCGGGAATATTAAAACGCTGAAAATCACCCCGGTTCTGCCATTTTCGATAAAAAATATCCAGGGTCTGGCGATAACCAAGATTAAAGGTAATACCGGCACCGATGTACGGAGCAAATTCTTCAGAGGTATCTTCATAATAGCCGGGGATACCAAACAAGTTGGCATAGACTCTTATTCTGCTCATAAAATAACCGTATCCACCACTAATATATAAATGATAAGGTGAATCGTATGGATAGAGTAAACGTGCGCCGAGGGTAATTGCGGCGGTATCCAGTTGCATTTCATCATTGACAGAAACAAACAATGGAGCGGGCAGGGTATTTCTGAACTCGCTGGCCAGCCCCCAAATTTCCACATCTATCGCAAAATACGGGTGAACCCGGGATTGAGAACTGCTGGCCAGTCCGATAGCGACATGTGAGCTGGAATCTTCAAGCACGCCAGTTTCTTCATCTGCCTTTAGGTTACCCAGGTATAAATTAAGTTGAGTGCTTTTGGGATTTACAAAGACATTGCCATGGGAGGCAGGTATATTGATGCTGAATATTATGACTGTCAGGACAAGATGTCGGTATGGCATTGTTATGAGTTTCCTTGGGACAGGTTTGTAATTTACTTGCAAGATTATCAGCAACAAGATTGATTTTGGATACCCCTGTAAGACATGGTAAGCTTCGCGCCTCAATGGTGACCCGGATTGGTCCCCTCGCGACGATAAGCCGTGAACCTGGTCAGGCCCGGAAGGGAGCAGCCACAGCGGTAGACTCGGGCGCCGGGGTGCGGCTGGTTCGGGTTGCCACCTTAATTTCCCGTCGCTACCCCTAGTGCCTGCCCCCATATTCAGGCTAGAATGACTTATTCAATTATTTTGTTAACTTTTACTATAAATCAATGAGTTACCAGGTCCTTGCCCGTAAGTGGCGTCCTCGAAAGTTTGCTGAAATGGTGGGGCAGACGCATGTACTACGTGCCCTGATCAACGCACTGGATGCTGATCGTCTACATCATGCCTTTTTGTTCACGGGTACGCGTGGTGTGGGTAAAACCACCATTGCGCGGATCCTGGCCAAATCGCTGAATTGTGAGCAGGGTGTCAGTTCAACGCCTTGCGGTGAATGCACAGCCTGCAGGGAAATTGATGAAGGGCGGTTTGTTGATTTGATCGAAGTGGATGCCGCTTCACGTACCAAGGTTGAAGACACCCGCGAGTTACTGGATAATGTTCAATATGCCCCCACGCGTGGACGCTACAAGGTATACCTCATCGACGAGGTGCACATGCTTTCCAACCATAGTTTCAACGCCTTGTTGAAAACGCTGGAAGAACCACCACCACATGTAAAATTCTTGCTGGCAACCACTGATCCCCAGAAATTGCCGGTTACGATTTTATCGCGCTGTTTACAGTTTAATTTACGTCGACTACCAGCCGATCAAATCCAGGATTACCTGCAGGATATTCTTGGTCGCGAAGGTATTGATTTCGAAGTTGCAGGTCTTGCCCAATTGGCCAGGGCAGCTGACGGCAGTATGCGTGATGCCTTGAGCCTGCTTGACCAGGCTATCGCGTTTGGTGGTGGGCAGGTTAATGATGTCGAAGTGCGTTCCATGTTGGGAACCCTGGACCGTGGCCAGGTGCAAAAGCTGTTAACTGCCCTGGCTGATGGTCAGGCTTCAACTGTACTGTCTGCCGTAAACGAGCTGGCGGAACAGGCACCGGATTTTGAAGAAATTCTTGCAGAACTTATCAGCCAGTTACATTACATCGCACTGATGCAACAGGTACCGGATTCCTATGATGAAAGCATGGGCGATAAAGAAACACTGGAAGCTTTAGCGGATTCTCGCGCCGGGCTGGAAATGGTCTTGTTGCGCATGTTGGCTTTCCGCCCGGAAGAAATGAGCGCAAACACTACTAGCAGCAGCCAGGTACAATCTGTAAAAAAGTCAGTACCTGAACCGGCACCCGC
This sequence comes from Gammaproteobacteria bacterium, assembly GCA_037388705.1. Taxonomy (GTDB): domain Bacteria; phylum Pseudomonadota; class Gammaproteobacteria; order UBA6429; family Thiohalophilaceae; genus JARRJY01. The sequence goes on along the minus strand of JARRJY010000030.1, from coordinate 3,249 downwards.
TGTTGAATCAGCAAATGTGGCTCAGCAGGAAGTTATTAAGAAAGTCGAAGCACCGGTTAAAGCAACAGCGGTGAAAGAAGAAAGTAACGAATGGCATGATATTGTTGCAAGCCTTTCTCTCGGTGGTGTTGATAAACAACTGGCCATGAATTGTGCGCTGGTTAGCCAGGATAATGATCACTTTATTCTTGCGCTTGAACCCGCCAGTGCACCCATGCTGACGAAAGAACGCCAGGCGCGTATCCAGGATGAGTTAATAAAACTGTTTGGCAAGGAACTTCGTATAAGTATCGAAGTACAGGCTATTGATACTGAAACGCCGGCGCAACGTGATCACCGTGTTGCAGAAGAAAAGCAGGCACATGCTGAAAGCGAAATTAAAAACGATAGTAATGTACAATCAATACTGGAAGCTTTTAACGGTACAGTTAAACCGAATTCTGTCCAGGTTGTAGATGAAACGTAATTTTAAAGATCGAGGTTAAAGTAATGAAAGGTTTAGGCAACTTGATGAAACAGGCCCAGCAAATGCAGGCCAATATGCAAAAAGCCCAGGAAGAAATGGCAAACATTGAAGTTACCGGACAATCGGGCGGTGGCATGGTGAAAGTGACCATGACCTGTCGTCACGATGTTAAACGAATTGAGATTGATGATAGCCTGGTGGGTGATGACAAGGAAATGCTGGAAGACCTGGTTGCAGCAGCTGTAAACGATGCCGTACGCCAGGTTGAAAAAACAACACAGGAAAAAATGGCAGGCTTAACGGCTGGTATGGGTTTGCCACCAGGCATGAAATTACCTTTCTAGATAACAAACAAGCTATGTCAGCCAGTCCAATATTGTCGGAGTTAATCGAAGCCTTACGTTGTTTGCCAGGGGTGGGCCCCAAGTCTGCACAACGCATGGCCTATCATCTGTTACAACGAAATCGCGATGGTGCAAAACAACTGGCAGAAAGTTTAAACAAGGCCGTTGAGCAAATTGGTCAATGCCAGCAATGCCGAACGCTGACTGAACTGGACGTCTGTTCATTATGCAGCAGCCCAAAGCGGGATCGTTCTCAACTTTGTGTTGTTGAGTCTCCAGCTGATGTGCCCAATATAACCCAGGCTACGGCTTATAGTGGTTTGTTCTTTGTATTAATGGGCCACCTCTCTCCACTGGACGGGATTGGACCTGCTGATATTGGCCTGGATAAACTGGCGCAGCGTCTTGATGAAGGCGAAGTGAAAGAGGTGATTCTTGCTACCAATCCAACAGTCGAAGGTGAGGCTACCGCGCATTACATTGCCGAGCTTGTCGCCTCACGTGGAATAAAAGTTACACGTATTGCTCACGGGGTACCCATGGGTGGTGAGCTGGAATATGTTAATGGCACCACCTTGTCGCGTGCTTTCGATGCACGTAGTGAGGTTTGATTAGTCACCCAGGCTTGCAAGAATTCGATGGTAACTATCGAGTCGCTTCCCGGAAATTTTGTGTTCTTTTACCGCTTGTTGTATTGCACAACCTGGTTCATTAAGGTGTAAACAGTTTCTGAATTTACACTGTTCCGCATACCCGGTAAATTCCCTGAAACCATTTGTTAACTGCGCTTTATCAATCTGCCATAACCCAAACTCACGTATTCCAGGTGAGTCAATTAGCTCGCCCTCGTCACCTGGTAAATGATAAAGGCGAGCGGTAGTTGTCGTATGCTGACCTTTACCGGTTGCCTCTGAAACCTCAGCAGTGTCTGCGTTTGCTTCTGGCAACAGGTTGTTTACCAATGATGATTTACCTACACCAGACTGGCCAACAAAAATACTGGTTTTACCATGCAGGCAATGATGTAATTCATCGAGCCCGTGCTGTCGTTTACAACTTGCAAAAATTACCTGGTAACCAATATCCTGGTATTCTTCAAGCCGTTGTAGGTAACCTGTAAATTCAGTTTCGGATAACAGGTCAGTTTTATTAAAAATAATTACCGGTGTAATTCCTGTCAGTTCAGCAGCAACCAGGTATCTATCCAGCAAGCCTTCATTCAATTCTGGTTTTGCCGCAGTAATAACCAGGATTTGATCAATGTTTGCTGCAATAATACGTTTTCTACCCTGGTTATCAGGGCGAGCCAGTTCCGACTTACGCTCATTAACAGCAACAATAATACCTTCATTTTGTTTTTCACCGGGTTGCCATATGACATGATCACCACAGACAAGGGGAGGCAGGTTTGGACGGTTTATACAGGTAATAATGTCCTGTTGCATAGTTTCTACCAGGCTGGTCTTTCCATAATGACTGATTAATAATCCTGCCTGGGTGTCCGCAGCGGAAGGTTCGTTCTTCGATTGCCGTCGAAGTTTATCTTGTTGCTGGCGTATACGGGTAGTTTGTTGCTTTGTGAGTTTTCGTTTTGCCATGCGGCTGTTTAAAAGTTCTTATTCATTATAATCAAGACGATCGATTTTTGCTGCGCAAATAAAATCATTCATACTAAGACCATTCACGGCATGGGTAGTATAGATGACCTTGCAGTGATTATAACTAACTTCAAGGTCCGGATGATGATCTTCTTGATGGGCAATTTCAGCCACGGCATTTACAAAAGCCATGGTATGGTGATAATCACTGAATTTAAAATCTCTCTCAATGGCTTTATTATCAACGAGCACCCATTGAGGGATGCTCGTTAAGTACTGGTTTATCTGGCTTGACGCCAATGCGGGACTATCTTTGGAAATCTGTTGACAGGATTGTTGATAAAGCGGCTTCATTCTTCTTCAAAGTGGTAGAAGCTTTTATTTAAATAGGTAATTACATCTATAATTTGATCTTCCGGCCAGGGCATTCCCAGGCTATCCCGACAACGCCGCACCTGTTTATTGAGCGCGGCATAGGATTCAATTTTTCGGTCTTCTCGTGTGTAAATTGCTGTACCATCGCCGCCCACTAGTTTTGCATGGCAGTTTATACAATTCCCATCATGCAGGGATTTTCCGTTTTCAAAATCAGCTGTATAACCAGCTGTTGTGAAAATACTGAGAAGCAGAATGGATAGCAGTTTTTTGACGGTAATTCTCATGATCAGCCTGTTACACTTTTACCCGGTAGCTGTACCAAGTTTAGACAATAAATGTTTGACACGTATCGGTGCCGGGGGGTGAGAATCGTGAAAAGCAGAGTACAGGTGATCAGGGGTCAGGGTGCTGGCATTATCCCGGTACATTTTTACCAATGCATGTATCAGTGTATTGGCATTTG
>JARRJY010000029.1:0-31994 GCA_037388705.1 Gammaproteobacteria bacterium | reverse complement strand
GCGTGGTAGTATGATATTTACAAAAGATTTGTGACATGAGTAGTTATTATTATATTGTTTGGCTTATTATATAGTGTACGAGCATTCTGTACATCACCCGGGACCTTTTAATTACAACTATGAAAAATAAACTCATCCTTATATTAACGATACTTATTATTATCCCTGCCTTTAGCACTGCCCATGCTGATAATTTTATGGTTGATGCCAAATGGCTGAGCAGCCATAAAAATGATGCTAATCTTGTGCTTATTGACATGTCTGATGGAACCCAGTATCAACGATTCCATATACCCGGGGCTATTCACCTGCCCTACCAGGCCCTTAACCAGACTACCAAAAAACGCGTCAGTATAAGTGTTGGTTCAGATACTATTATCCGTTTTTTAGGATTGCTGGGTATCAAAAGAAACTCCCATGTTGTTATTTATGATGATATGGGTGGTCTGAATGCCTCGCGCCTGTTCTGGGAATTACAGCGCCTCAAGCATGAAAAGGTCTCGTTACTAAATGGCGGCCTGGTGAAGTGGATTCTTGATGGTCATAAGGTCACTAACATCCCAGTTGAGCCAAAACCGGTTAAATACATTGTTTCAGCTAAACCGGATAATAGTGTGTTGGCAACACTGGAAGATATCAACGGTAAGGCCACCATTCTCGATGTGCGTAGCCAGGAAGAATATAACGGGCATCCTCGCCAGAAACGCAGCGGTCATATACCGGGGGCTTACTGGTGGAGCTGGGATAGTTCAGTCGATTTTAGTAATGCGTTTCAACATAAACCCGTTGATAAGCTGGTTAGCAGTCTAAAACAACTGGGTGTCACTTCAAAAAAACAGCCACTGATTGTTTATTGCCGTAGTGGGCACCGTGCATCACAAAGTTACTTTACCTTACGTAACCTGGGCTTTACTAATGTAAAACTTTATGATGCCTCAATGGCAGAGTACCAGCAAAGCAATAAACCTTTAACCATGGGGATGAAGCCCTAAATCATTAATCTGCAGGCACGGTACGTTCACTGGCCCATTGCCTCAGGTAATCAATTTTTTCTTTCATCACCACGGATAAGGGACGCGTCATATCCAGTTCAGCCAGGATATCCTTGTCGGTGAGGGGCCTGTCCTGTGTATGGGCTGTATACAGGGCAGAAACCACTGCCTGTTCAATTTCCGCCCCGGAAAAACCTTCTGCTTTTTTTGCCATCAGGGCAATATCAAAATGTATTGGCTCTTCATCGCGTTTATGCAGGTGTATTTCAAAAATCCTCATGCGGGTTTTCATGTTAGGCAAATCGACAAAAAAGATCTCATCCAGCCTGCCTTTACGTACCAGCTCGGGAGGTAACGCCTCAATATCATTGGCAGTTGCAACAATGAATACCTTACTCTCGTTTTCTGCCATCCACGTTAACAGGCTGCCCAGTACCCGTTTTGAAGTACCATTATCCGAATCGCTACTGCTTAATGCTTTTTCAATCTCGTCAATCCAGAGCACGCACGGTGCCATCATTTCCGATGACTTCAATGTTTCTCGCAGGTTACGCTCCGTTTCACCGTGATACTTGTTGTACATGGCACCAAGATCAAAACGTAATAAAGGTAAACCCCATACCCCGGCAACAGCCTTGGCGGCGAGGCTTTTGCCGCAGCCCTGTACACCCAGCAATAAAACACCTTTTGGCTGGTCAAGTACACTGTCGTCATGTGTAAAAGCCATTTCACGTTTTTCCAGCCACTGCTTCAGGTTGTTAAATCCTCCAATATCTGAAAACTGTTCAGTTTCATACTCAAAATGAAGAATGCCATCTCTATTTAAAAGATCATACTTGGCTTTCATGACACCGGGGATATCCGAATTTGCGATCGCACCATCATCGTAAATTGCTTTCCTTGCCAGGCGGCGGACATCGACTGCAGTCAGGCCAGTAAGATTATTTACCAGGATTTCATAGGCTTCCCTGTCTGCTTTTACCTTGTTCCCGGCATGTTGCTGTGACCACTTATCAGCTGTTTCCTTGACGATTTTCTTGATGTGCTTCTTATCAGGCAGGCTCATTTCAAAGCGTGTACTGTATGCTTTTAGCTCTTCAGGCATGGTTAATTCATGACTCAGAAACACCAGGGTTTTGGCCGCACTATCATGTTGTAATGCAATGTCTTTTAATAACCGCACATGGACCGGATCAGATAAAAAGGGATGAAAATCGATAAGAATGTAAATTCCTGGTTCGCGGGCATCTTTAATATGCATCAGCGCATTAACTGGCTCAACCAGCTTTTCATCCATGACAATATCCATTCCCAGGTTAACCAGGCCCTCGGTTATCGTCCAGCGATAGGCCGGACGCCCAAGAGAAAAAAACCTTCCCACTTCAGTGCTCAACAGGAAGGTTAAAAATGAACGTTGTCGTTCAGAAAAAGAAAGCTGATAATTGGGGCCTTGATTAGCCGCCATTTCAAAAACCGGTTCTGAAAAAGTAGTCGCTGTTCCATAGGCTTTCAAGCTCTCAGGATAAAATTAAATAAAATATTTTCCCGTTGAAAAAATTACCTTCATCTCTACATGTTGAGAAATAAAATTAATCTTACCAGCTAACAAACTGATTTTTTTACACTATAGGCTATTTACTGCCTGGAGTATCCCTACTTTTACTATCAGGATGCTAAATCGGTACATTCTTTGCAGCTTAGCAGGGTACCGATCCACTCGCTCCTGCCCGGCTCTGATAGTACCCAGGGTCGGTTTTGCCAGGGAGGATCATGACGCATATGCCGGGTATGCCCACAATCCATTTCAGCTACCCAGTCACCTTCCTCGTCCCGATAAAAACGGGTAATTTTTTGCTGCACTGCTGACACAGTGGGTATCAGTCCCTGAAATTATTATATTGTAGCGGCATATCCAGCTTGGCTTCTTTCAACATACTGATTACTTGCTGCAGGTCATCGCGTTTTTTGCCCGTTACCCTGACTTTCTCACCCTGGATAGATGCCTGCACTTTCATTTTTTTATCCTTGATCATTTTCACGATTTGTTTAGCCAATGGTGTTTCCAGTCCCTGTCTGATGGTGACCTGTTGCTTGACCTGTTTACCGGCTGATTCAACTTTTCCCTTCTCAATGCAGGCGATATCAACACCTCGTCGATGTAACTTGCTATTGAGTATATCCATCATCTGGCCTAACTGGAAATCTCCGTCTGCAAACAAGGTAATCACATCTTCTTTGTGTTCGAACCTCGCATCACTGCCTTTAAAGTCAAAGCGCGTGTTTACTTCACGGTTAGCCTGGTCGACACCGTTTGATACTTCATGCATATCCACTTCTGAAACTATGTCAAAGCTTGGCATTCTTCTCTCCACTGCCTTCTATTTTTAAACCGATGAAATTTTACCTTATCACCTTGCTGTTTGCTGGCTTTAATTAACAAAAAAGGCGTACCTTTCGGTACGCCTTGTGTTTATTACTTTATCAGAATTTATTAATCGGCCATTAGGTGTTGATCTTCTGTAACCTTGTTTCGCACGTATAGCCTCAATTCCATTTCCGCATCATTGCGTGCTTCAAACGGACCCTGATCGATGCCTTCGCGCGTGGCAAAGTACCATTGTGTTCCGACATTGAAAATACGCCCACTACGAAATGGTATAGCGCCTGTCTCCCCTGCCCTGTGTTGAGTCATCTCAATCTCCTTATTTCAGACTAAACTTCACAAATTATACTTTAACACAAATAACAAGCAGGTAAATAATCAGTCCTTTAACAAAGATCAGGGGAAAACCGGTATATTAGGTTCAATGCCACGTACATCTGCATTAGGGTGATGGGATACCACCAGTGCAGTTACTTCATCAACCTTAAGAACAGGCACATCCACAATATATAAAAGCTTGCCTTTATCAATATCCTGTTCAAACGCTTTGTGGCGACTATTGGGAACATCCACGGCTATCATGGTGGAAGACCAGGTACCAATAACAACACCGGCCAGCACCGTTGCCATTAATACGACCCCCTCGTAACCTGGCGATACCCATTCGGCCGCAATGGCCAATGCTCCCATGACAATACCGACGACACCGCCAATAGGCAGGCCTGTTTGAATCGCATGTATCACATCACTCTTTTGAAGCAAATTTGCCCGTGGCAAGTCTTCAAGAAGACTATCCTCCTTGGCAATAACATGCATATGGGTCTCGGGAATTTTTGCCAGTAACAGTTCGTTATGAACCAGCCGGGCAGTTTTTACATCTGGTAATATAAAATATAGTCTTCTTTTCATGCTAACCTCCTTGCGGAAAGGCACCGATTGAAAGACGACATATCGTACCTTAACTATAGTGAATGTTAGCCTTTGTGCCAGACAGACTTTTGCACATTATTAGTACGTTTTATTTGCATTGAGACGTTATAAAGAAATGAAATACAAGCAACCTCTTATGGATAAACATTACAAATTATAATTTATTTAGCGTACCCCCCTTTTTCCCATTCGATAATGTGATCCTGCCATTCATCGGGATGAACATATTCTTCAGATATAGCCTTATCAACTATGGAAACACCATTTTCGAGCATGGCTTGCCGGTTACCTGCTATCAACGGATGCCAGTCAAAGAGAGGTTTGCCTTCAGCCAGCAGGCGATAAGCGCAGGTCGCCGGGGCATGTTCAAAGCTCTGCGGGTTATCCAGCGAGACGACCAGACACTCGGGGACCAGGCGGGTTCTTTCTGTATAACAGGTACAACGTGAAGTCTGCATATCGAAATACTTACAAACAATACTGGTAAAAAATACTTCTCCAGTGTCCTCGTCTTCCAGGCGGTGCAAACAGCAGCGACCACAACCATCACACAGTGACTCCCACTCTTCTTTATTCATTTCGGAAAGGGGTTTTGTTTCCCAGAATCTGGACATGAGGACAATAACAGCTTGCTACAAAGTTGGTTAACTAGTTAATTTACCTGGACCAGAACTTGTTGAGGTTTTTCATTTCGTAGCTCTGGCCATCGACTTCGAAATCTAAAAACATCAGGCCCATACCACCCTTATCGTGGCGCATCACTTTCATATTAAAAATAACGTTAGTATCGCTGGATTCCTGTAACGTCATTTTTAATTCATCACCAACTGGAATTTCATGTTCAGGCTGAACAATAACAAACACCCCACCATTGGAAATATCCCTGGCTACCGAATCAATTTCACCGAAAGAATCGTGAAACAGTTTGATACTTGCATTGACCAGCTTACGCTTATGGGCCCGTTGTTCAGACATGATGTAATTGCCGTAATACTTATAATTATATTATTAGTATAGTTGAATCATTTCCTGGAGCCAGAGTTCTTTCCGGCAATCTTTCCCAGTGCTTTTATCAGTTTTTCCATTTTAAAGCGTTTGCCATCCAGCTCATAGTCGACAAATACCAGCGCGACACCCTCACGGGTAGTACGTACTACGCGCATATTAAAAATTATGTCAGGATTTGCAGATTCAGGTAGCTGCACACGCACATGTGCACCTTTGGGTAGATTGGGGATTTCGTTGAGCAGCACAAACATACCGGTATCAGAAATATCCCTGGAAAGTGCATACAGGGTTCCAAAGTGTGAATGGCTGATATTAACCCGTGCCTCAACCGAGTTACGAACAGACTTTACTCTCCGGTCTTTGAATTTTCCCCTGTTAAATATACCTAACACCGTGTCATCCCTGATGAGTGAAATACGTGGAAAAAATTGTTGCTGGGTTATAATGAAAGCCCAAAATCTGAAACAGCATAAGTTAATACTCTTTATTTTATTCTATGCATACCATCTGGCTTTTGCCATCACCATGGACTGGGATAGCCTGCGACTAAAAGTCAAATTGTATACCCACCTTTAAACTGGCATCAGTTTCTTCAATAGTCTGTGGTGGCTCACTATCATGCGCCACATCCAGGGATACTTTCATATCCAGTGTCTCATTCAGCTTAACCACGATGTCGCCCTCGAAGAGTATACGATAATCAGACCAGTTACTGGTATCAGGCTGGTAATACAATGTCTGGCTTAGCTGTACCGCCTTGCTGATCGGGTGCCGGGACAAGATATAGAAATTCCCTCTTGTCAGCTCATCGATGCCCTCATCAGTAAGCCCTTCCCCTGATTCGATATCTTCAACTGAGCGAAAAGCACCGGCGCCAAGAATCAGTTTGTTTTTACCACTGGTAAAGTTAAATCTTAAACCTGCCCCCAGCAGGCTACGACGCGACAGGCGTGTAAATTCATTCTTTTCTACCTGCGCAAAAAACTCATAGTCAGTGTTATCGAGCCACGGCCGGATGTGGCGACCATGCACAAAATGCTTGTTCACATTTCGTACACCATTGCTCTTGCCATAGTCAGAACCCAGTAATAACAGGTTGATTGCACTGCCGGTATTCCACTGCATTTGTGTATCGAAAGAAACCAGGCTGGTATCCGTGTTGCCGGAGGTACCACTTAGCATAAGGTCCGCACTGCCGTTAAAACCCTGCTGATAGGATTGAAGGTGCAGGTTATCCATATTCACAATGGCAGGTACCAGGGATATATAACTCGCATAGAGGCCCGCGACGAAGGCCAGTCGCCTTGATGACATCTTTTTCACAAACAAATAGAAAGCCCCAGCTAAAAGTACAGCAACAGATTATAATAAAGTTATAAAAAATATCTCTGTTTTTTCCTCGATGTTTCAGTAATTGGTAGACAATGACTGGCAATACTGGTGGGAATGGTTAATTTTTGTAATAACCATGGCATCAACTGCTCAATTTTTCACCTACTCTGGCCAGAAGCCCGCCTGTTTTGCTACCTGCATGATGGTTTTAGCCACACGTTCGAAGCCTTCGTCGTTGGGGTGAATTTCATCGTGAAAATAGGCCTCATCAGGCTGGTTATCGCTATCTAGCAACACATTAAGGGTATCCACCACCAGAAAATTATCGTCCTGAATTTGCATCAGGGAGTCCCTGAATCGCGTTAACATTCCGCTAGCAATATGGTTCTTTTCATCCTGGTTAGAAAAGCCTTTGTCAGTGAGATATACATCCAGCCAGCCCTTGTTAAACTTGATACCAAAAGCCTCTGTCCCATTTTGGCGGGTCTTGAGACGACTGTAGCAGTGGGTAATTATCGGTGTAGAGCTATTGAATCTCGAGTTGTTGCGCAACGTGATAAAACGCTCGTAATCCTGTTTTAAATATGTCACCACGCGATCGAAAAAGGTGTTCAGATATTGCTCACCGTATCGACCATCACCCGTTATCTTGTCATCGACAAAATAACGCACCTCCGGACCAATAATGTCATTACCCGCGGCACTGAGAAAAATCATGTCAAACTTGTAGGCAAATTGCGGGCTATCCAGTAATGCCGCCAGGGTTTCATACTCACGGGTATGTTTATCCAGTATCGCAATCGCCATGTCCCCGGGAGACGCAAGGTTAAGAATATTCAGGTTATCGTTAAGGCGATAAAACTGGTCAGCAAGATGTTTTACCTGTGGATGTGATACCCAGGAATCGCCTTCAATGAGGATATTCTTATTTGTCGGGTTCTCGATAACAATATCATAGAATTCGCCAATATCACTTGTGTAAGTCATTATTTCCTTCTCATTTGATTGTTGTCAGTTCTTACCTGGAAAAGGATCTGGATCCATTATATTGCACAAGGACTGGTCATTTGGCGGTACAACTGGAGAAACTCAAATGACACGGATCGTCCCTGGCTTTTGGTTGCCGAAATTCCAGCTCATCCATACCGGCCAACTGGCTTCAAATTCAGCCATTCTGGCTGTTATTTTTCTAATGCTTTTCATGTCCACGCCGATATAACTACCTATATATAGAAGAATAATAACTTTTTAATACAGTATTTTTAAAATCAGGGAAATGAGAGAGAGTCATATGCGGATCCTGGATAACTGGTTATACCCGTTATTAAACAGCCTTTGCCTGTTAGCGGTTTTTTCAATGGTACTGGGCCACCAACCTGCAGTTGCAGATAGCGGAAAAACAGCCCTGTCTGCAAAAAAAGAATATACCATGGGCGTTTTCCCCCATTTGCCACCCCGGCAACTGGAAAAGGTATTTGCCCCCATGGCTAAAGATCTGGGCAATGCTATAAACCGTCATATAATTCTCAGAACCAATACCACCTATAAGAAATTTGCCCATAACCTGGATAACGAGAAATTTGATATCGCCTTCATCCAGCCTTTTGACTATGTGACTATTTCGCATCACCGTTCGCATGTTTCATGCATGCAACAGGTTTTAATTGGTGAGGCTGACGCATGTGGAACGGCCGCCCCGGCATTACGATTTTTTCAACACAAAATGAAAGTGAAACTTAAAGTTATCGCGGAGACGGATCCTATTCCGCATACACTGTTCGCCATCCATCCCCGCGTACCGGAATATGAACGTGAAATTATCCGTGAACGTATGGTGAACTGGGCCAAAACCAGGCAAGGTCGAAAGTTACTGGATACCGGGAAACTGTCTTCTTTCATTCCAATTGAAAACTCTGCCTACGATATTGTCAGAGAATTCGAAAAACAGTCACACTAAGCTTCTACAATGGCCAAGCTGTCTCTCAAATACCGTATAGCTGCGATTATCTTCCTGCTGGAAGCCGTGATGATGGCTGCCGTACTAAGCATGACGCTCACCCATAATCTTGATAGCAACAAACAACAACTAAATGTTAATGAACAGGTATTAATGAACCTGCTCGGTGATCTGAGCCGTATTGCCCTTATCACCGCCGAGTATGATGAGTTACAGCCTTATATTGAAAAAGTCGTCGCCGATCCCAACGTGGTTCATGTCTATCTTGCCAACGATAAAAACCGTATTGTCGTCAGTAACCGGTTGTCCCATATTGGAAAAGAACTGCCTGAACTTGTCAGTAATGAAAGCTCTATCTGGCGTGAACGAACCATTCAAAACGATAGCGCTGTACTCGGCAAACTGGTCATCAATTTTTCACACAAGAACCTGCTGGAAAACAATGCTTCTGCGTTAAACCTTGGTATATCCATCGCATTAAGTGGTATGGCATTGATTGCAATCATCGGCATCATTATCGGACATTTACTGACTCGCCGGCTTGAAAAATTAACCGTTACCGCGATGAAAATTTCCGATGGTAATTTTAATGTTAAAACCAACCTTCATGGCACAGATGAAGTTTCCATCGTAGGCGAAGCTTTTGATCACATGGCAGAAAATATCAATCAACAGGTAACTGAATTACAGAAAGCTCATGATGAACTGGAGCAGCGTGTTGCAGAACGTACCGAAGAGCTTGCCGAGGCACGTGATATTGCAGTCCAGGCAAGTAAAAGTAAGAGTGTTTTCCTGGCAAACATGAGTCACGAGATACGTACACCTTTAACAGCCATAATCGGTTTCTCGGAATCTTTACTTGATACCTCGCAGACCATGTCCGAACGACTGAACTCGATCAATACCGTTATAAAAAGCGGAAAACACCTGTTACAAATCATCAATGACATCCTGGATCTTTCCAAGATCGAAGCAGATAAACTTGAGTATGAATACCTGGATATTTCTCCTTTTGAACTGTTCAATGAAGTCACATCCCTTATCTCTTTACTGGCAGAAGATAAGGGCCTGTTCTTCGAGGTTGATTATGACTTCCCTATGCCCGCGACCATTAATACGGATCCCGTCAGGTACAAGCAAATTATTATTAACCTGTGTAACAATGCCATTAAGTTTACCCATAAAGGCGGAGTGCATGTAAAAGTATCCTGTGATTGTGACAATGAGCAACTTGAAGTCAAAGTCATCGATACCGGTATAGGTCTTGATGACAAACAAATTGCCAAGATATTTGATCCTTTTACCCAGGCAGACACCTCCACAACCCGTCATTACGGGGGAACCGGTCTGGGCTTACATCTTTCCAAACGACTGGCAAACCACCTGGGTGGTAGCATCAAGGTTGAAAGTACGCTGGATGTAGGTAGTTGCTTTACTCTGACCATCGCGACCGGAAAGATAGCTAACAACAACCTTGTCACCACCATGCCGGAAATTGAACAACAACAAAATCCGATTACCTATGGTGGAGCCCACAAGATAGTTAAAGGTAACGTGCTAATAGCGGAAGATAATGTTGATAACCAACGACTGATATCTATGTACCTGAGAAAAGTTGGTGCCGCTGTGACTATTGCCAATAATGGCAAAGAAGCCTTTGATCTTGCCAACAAACAGGATTTTGACCTGGTCCTGATGGACATGCAGATGCCGATAATGAACGGCCTTGATGCAACCTGCAAGCTGCGTGAATTTGGTTATGACAGGCCAGTTGTTGCTCTTACTGCCAATGCCATGAAAGAAGACATTGAAGACTGCCTGGCAGCCGGATGCAATGATTTTATCGCTAAACCTATCAACCAGAAACAATTTTTAGACTGTGTTATGAACTACTTACATCCCGGTGAAGCAGAAGATGAAAATACGACGCCAATCGTATCAGAGCTGTTATCCGAAGAGCCTGAACTGTTTGAATTAATTAGCAGGTTCATCTCACAGCTTCCGGACAAGATTGTACGTATCAGGGAAAACTATGAAAACAATAACTGGCCCGAGCTTCGCCAGAATGTGCATGATCTGAAAGGCGTGAGCGGAAATTACGGCTTTGACGAACTTTATCGAACCGTGCAAAGCATGGAATTTGAAATACTCAAGGAAGACTATACCGGTATCCAGCATAAAATCGACGAGCTGGAAAAACTATGTATACGAATTGAAGCCGGGATCAAGAAGTCCTCAGGCGAAGTTGTTCCGATAGGCAACAAGACTAGTCACTGAACATTAATGCCAGTTCGCGGTTATTAGAGCGAACCGTTATCATTGTATAAGGCTCATCCATATTATCGGCAAGCAGGAAAATCGTTTCCCCTGCCTGTGGCATCTGGTATTTTTTATCCAGCCTGATAAACACGCCACCCTGGGAAAAATCTCTCAACCGCCCCTCCATGTGACCATGTCCATTAAAGTAGAGCCTTACCTTTGTCTGCGAAGGCGTACGGGTACATATACGTCGCTCCATAACCTTCTCCTGATTGCCAGTATAGTATTTATTCTATAGTAAAATTTTCAGTATTATTACATTGATATTTTCTCAATAAGTGCTTGTCATAAGATTATTTCATTAAGGAAGCAACCTCATAAGTTTGCTATACAATACCTAAACAAAACTATCAGAATTAATACGATGTCAGAACATAACCAACCTTTCCAGATAACTATTGCCATTGAGGAAGACAGTCTTACCGCCATTGAACATCTTGCGAAAAATACTGAACTGTCAAAAGAAAAACTCAAGCAGACCATGCACAAAGGGGCCGTATGGTTGACACGCAACAACAGTACGCAACGTTTGAGGCGGGCAAAGAAAATTCTTCAACCAGGCGACACCCTGCACTTTTATTATGATAAAAAAGTACTTGAGGAAAAGTCATTAGATGCCCGCCTGCTTGCCGACCAGGGACAATATAGTGTCTGGTATAAACCTTATGGTATGCGCTCACAGGGTTCCAGGTGGGGCGATCACACCACTATTTACCGCTACGCCGAGCAAAACCTTAAACCACAACGAACAGCCTTTATCGTGCATCGACTTGATCGTTTTGCCAGTGGACTTATTATCCTGGCACATAGCAAAACTATTGCTAACGCTTTTGCCCGAATGTTTGAAAACAGGCAAATCGAAAAGCATTACCAGGCAATTGTGACTGGCAGGTTTCCGGCAGGCACTCAACACTTCACCCAGGCTATCGATGACAAAGCAGCTAGCAGTTATGCCAGTCTTCTAGGCTATGACGAAAAACAGGATCGTTCATTAGTGGAAATAAAGATTGAAACAGGCAGAAAACATCAGATAAGACGCCACCTGGCTACGGCTGGATACCCGATTATTGGTGACCGTCTGTATGGTGACGCCGGCATTGATAGTGAAAACCTGCAACTCACCTGTTGCTACCTGGCATTTACATCTCCGACTGATGGCAGTGAACAATTTTACAGCTTGCCCGAGGAATTATTGCTGCGGCTTTAAAATTACTGCGATGTCGCTTTTTTATCTTTCCGTACGCACCACCATAATGTCAGCAGTGCGCCTATACTCGCCAGTCCCATATCCTTGTGTCCATCCCAGACATCACCCTGCGTGCCCAGGTAAGCCATGCCCAGTTCCCCACCAAAAATTTCTGCTGCCGCCCATTCTATCTGTTCATACAATACGGTGCTTGAAACAATAAAAGTGTAGGGTAAAAAATAACTCCAGAACCCGGTCAACCTGGCACGTTGAACAGCGATTTCCCGAAACGGGATATATAACAAAACACCATAGAGTAAATGTACCAGGCGATCAAAATGGTTACGTTCAAAACCAATCAGACCATTGAGGGTATTCCCGGTAATCGCTTTAAACCACTTATCATAAGGTACTTCAGCATATGTATAGTGGGCACCGATGATATGCAGAAACAGGAAAATAAACATCAACAGGTAGGAAAGGTTTGAGAAAGTTACGCGTTTACGTAAGGCAATAATCACGGGAAAGTAAATAACAACCAAGACATTCTCAAGTAGCCAGTCACTTCGATAATACGGGTTGATAGCCAGGACCAGCCATTCAACAATAAAAATAATCAGCAGTGTTTTAACCAGCCTTGGTTGCTTTATATCATTCAGCATATTCAACTTCTTTTTTCTGCTTCGATAAATACTCGCTTGATTTGCGGATAGTGCTCTTTAATAGACTGGCTCAGTCCACTGATAACCGACTCCAGATCACCTACCCGGCCTGAATCGCGAAAATCGATACTGATATTTGCCAGTATAAAATCCGGCCCCATGTGCATGGTCAAAATTTCGTTAACATATTCAACCATTTCATTTTTCTGCAGGATTTCCCGGATGCCATTGACCACGTGCTTGTTGGCACTTTCGCCAATCAATAATCCCTTGGTTTCATAAGCAAGCCAGATAGCTGTACCCACCAGAATGCAGCCGATAATCACCGAGGCAATGCCATCAAAATATAAAATGCCTGTGTATTGAGTTAGCATGACACCCGCCATGGCAACCGCCAGGCCTAACATGGCAGCAGTATCCTCAAACAGTACTACGAAAATAGATGGATCCTTGGCGCGCTGTATCGCCTCCACGTAGCCCCATTTCCCTTTAACACGACTAAATTCACGAAAAGCAAAAAACCAGGCAGCCCCTTCAAAAAGAATCGCCAGTCCCAGCACAATGTAGTTGATAAGCGGATTACTGATCGGTTGTGGGTGGCGAACATGCTGGATACCTTCATAAATTGAAATGCCGCCACCCAGGGCAAAAATCAGTATCGCAACGATAAAACTCCAGAAATAAACTTCCTTGCCATGCCCAAATGGAAACGATTCATCTGCCGGTTTTTTTGCCTGCTTTAAACCGTATAACAGCAGCCCCTGGTTACCGGTATCCACAAGCGAATGAATACCTTCCGATAACATGGCCGAACTTCCGGTTATCGCTGCTGCAACAAACTTGGTAATGGATATCAATGTATTACCAAGCAGGGCAGCAAAAATTACTGTTTTGGATCCAGCAGCCATAGGATCATTCCGTTATTTTTCTAATTATCATGTCTGTACCCAATCCTAAAACAGTCCATACCTACACTCAATATATCTACAGGATGTTTTTTCTATAACAAAAAAGCCCTGGCAGTAATCCACAGGGCTTTAGAAATTTTAAAGCTGATTAACCCCAGGCTGGTTAATCATAAAAGGGACCTTTGCCTTTTTTCTTGTGTTTATCATCGTCATCATCATGTTTCTTCTTTTTATTCTTTTTATTCTTTTTGTATTTTTTCTTCACCTGTCCAGGCGGATACATTTTCTGGTGATACTTGTACCTATGGTACGGTTTGTCGATGTCCATTTCGATTTCAACATGATGGCTATGACGATATTGACGCAAATAGGGAGGTAACGTGGCCGATATCGCCCAGGTACCGCGTGAATCAAGGTAAAAATAAAGATTGCGTCCAATATCAAAGTAAAAACGTGCTTCCGGATAGTAATAATAACGATACTGGGCACGGCGACCATGCGCAGGTGCATGCGCCGGGGGTAAGGGTCCACCCTGATGATATGGAGCGGGACCCCTGACACCGCCTCCAAATTCATGACAACCGGTAATACTGAATACTAACGGCATTAGCGAAATAAAAACCTTTTTCATCATATTTACCCCTGGCTTGGTCTATAAATAAAGCATAGCAAACGTCAGAACCCCGGATTGTTAACTGTTATCTTTTTGCAACTTAATTAGCACATTCTTAAATTGCTGTCTGAATATTAAAACAAGAATAATTGATCCATATCAAATACTTTCCACCCCCGGTGTTACATATTGGTTGGCAATTATAAAAATAAGTGGTGGGGTCAAAAAATGAGTGATGCAAATCGTATTATCAGGATTTCGGGCTGTTGGTACATTGAAACTAGAACTGGCCATGAGGGTCCTTTCGACGACACATCCCAGGCCAGGCAATTTCTGGCGTTACTAAGAAATACGGAGGCTGCACGAAACGAGTGTGCCGGCCTGCCATTTATTTACAACGACGGCTAAAAAGCCGAGTAACTGTTCAAAATTTAACTATTAATTAAACTGTACTACTTGATTCCCGGTATTGGCATCCCATAATACTGGGTATGGACAGTTTTAAACGCTCCCCCGCTTTGCCAGTATTCCTGATTGCCTTATCCTGCCTGTTTTTCCTGACAGCTACATCTTATGCCGATCAAAATAGCCTGCAGCAAAAATACCAGCAGCTAAAAAAGAAGCTTGACACGAATAGTTACGGGGTGCCGGTTTATATTGAATCAGCCATCGAGGCACAGTCTCAAAGTGGCGATGTTTACGGCATTATTTATCACCCGTATAAAAAGGTAAAAACTGCCTTTAGCCAGGTTGAAAACTGGTGTGAGATAGCTCCCCTCCATTTGAATGTAAAAGCCTGTACCTTCCTGAAACTTAATGGTGACTACCTGCTTACGCTTTACAGCGGCAGAAAGTATTTCGAAAGACCCGAAGATACTTACCAGCTTGTTTACCGTTATCACCTGGATAACAAACAGGAAAATTATACGCGAACCATTCTGAGTGCCGAAGATGGGCCGCTGGGCACCAGCGATTACCTCATCAGCACTGAAGCTATGCCTTTGAATGATACTGAGACATTCATCCATTTCAGTTATTCCTATAAACAGGGGTTCTGGACCCGCATGGCAATGAAAACCTACCTCGCCACACTGGGAAGGGACAAGGTAGGATTTACTGTCATTGATACTGATAGTAACGGTGATCCTGTATATATTGATGGTGTACGGGGTGTAATAGAAAGAAACGCGATTCGCTATTATTATGCGATCCAGGCCTACCTGGATACTGTTAGTACCGCTCATGAAAAACTGTTGTTAACCCGGCTAAATCGCTGGTTTGACCTGACAGAACAGCACCATGAACAGCTCTATGAAATGGAAAAGAAAGAATACCTTGACTACAAGCAGCAGGAACGTGTTGAACAAAACCGTTTGCAACAGGAAATAGATAAAACTAGTCTTGTTTCTTTTTCATCGACGCATTAACCAGCACCGGCAAACCGAAAAACACCACCGCGAAGATAAGTGCATTCAGCGTGGATGACTTCATCAACAATGCACCAAATATAATTGTGCCGCTAAGCAACCATATCAGGACCATGACAGCCCTGGGTAAATCTTCCGGCATATTACACCCCCTGGTTATTTGTTATTGTTTTCGGGTAAATACCCACGTGTTCCCTTTCGAGAGCTTTTTATTATACTTGTAGCCTTCTTCACTGAACGACTTGATATCTTCAGGATCTGTCAACTGGTTCTGGATAATATAGCGACTTAACAAACCACGTGCTTTCTTGGCATAAATGCCAATCATTTTATACTCGCCATTTTTATATTCCCTGAACTCGGGAGTAATAATTTCCGCATCCAGTTCTTTTGGCCTGACAGACTTGAAATATTCATTGGATGCCAGGTTAATCAGGTATTTCGACTTTGTTTTCTTTAACTGCTTGTTCAGGCCTTCGGTGATTGTCGAACCCCAGAACTCGTACAGGTTCTTGCCACGATCAGTTTCCAGCCGGGTTCCCATTTCCAGCCGGTAGGGTTGCATCAGGTCCAGCGGGCGTAGCAGTCCATACAGGCCAGAGAGGATACGAAAATGTTTCTGTGCAAACTTGAAATCTCTGGCGCTGAATGACTCGGCATCCAGGCCGCTATAAACATCCCCTTTGAATGCCAGTGCTGCCTGCTTGGCATTTTTCTCGGTGAATTTTTTATTCCATGCCTCGTACCGATCAAAATTCAGATCAGCGATCTTCTTGCTCACTTTCATTAGCTCGGCAATATCCAGCGAGGATAAACGGCGTAACCGGTTTATCAGTTGCTGGGAATCTTCCAGGTAATCCGGCATGGTGTTGATTTTTGTTTTGGGTGGTGTTTCGTAATCAAGTGTTTTCGCAGGTGATACAACAATCAGCATAATATGAACTCATCGATCTAAATTGAGATAGCAACTTCAGGTTTTGCTTCAACCCCTGTGATCCACTCCTTATTATCTGGCTCACTGCATAAAAGTACCTGCCCGGGATCAACCTTGAGCTGCCTGACCATAAATTTTTTCATATTATCCATTCTTGCTTTAAATAAAGCCAGTAGTTCACTGGTTTGTTTATCCGTAAGCTTTAAAGGTTTTTTCTCATCACCGTTATTCAACCCCAGTTCTGCCGGTTTGTAACGGGCGAAAATATCATCTTTAACCGGGAAACCACATAACGTTAACTGTACATGCGGTCGTTCAGTCAATAATTTCGATAACGTGGTGAGTTTATCTTTTCCTGCTTGCTCAAGCTCTGCTTTTCCGGCGGCGAACTTGACAGGTTCAAAACTCAGGCCTGTCGCCAGGTCTACCACACCACCGAGAAACTTAACCAGGCCGAATGGCGTGTAGTAATTTATTATTGCTTCCCTGATGGCCTTTCCGGTGACCGTGGAAATAACATCATTCAACGAAAAATCCGGACTATTCATATCCCCGGTAACTGGGAGGGTCAGCTTAATATTATCATTTTTGTCCCTGAGCAAAGATAATGCGGTTGAAAGCGGGATGCCCAGGTCACTTTTATATTTTTCTGCTTCCTTGCCCTGCAGGGACTCGACCTTGAACTTGTTAAGGACCAGGGTAGATTCAGTATCCAGCTTACCGTTATCAATAGTTATTTTTTGTTTCAAATCAAGCTGGCCACTACGAATACGATGCCCGATAAATGTTTTACCATAAACATTGTAATTTGCCAGGTCGATGTTTTTAATGTCCTGGTGTAAATCAAGCGTGATGCGGTCGGCGAATGGCTGGACTGTTCCTTTGATATTAATATTACCATATTCACCCACCTTGACATCAGCTGTTAAGGTACTCTTGTTTCCGGGTTTTGCTGAATTAATATCGGTTACTGTCAGGTTGAGATTACTTAGTGATTCGTTGAATACAGGATCAACTGTATTGTCAGTAAATGATACCTGGCTACGACCATTTACCAGCATCTTATTAATTACAAATGTAAAAGCTTTATCTGTATTAGCTTTATTTGCTGTTTTTTTCTGCTGTTTCTCTTGTGAAGAAACCGGTAACCCGGTTATCCCTGTCTTTGCTCTCTTTATATTACTTTTTAAACCAGACAAAGTAATAGTCTGAATTATTGCATGCTGCTTTTGTTGTTCAAAAGCCGGCTTATCAATTTTTAGTGTTTGCCAGCTGGCAAGGTAAGGGGCGTCCTGTTTTTTACTAAGTTGTAATAGTTCAACATTTGATATTTCAACCAGGTCTGTTTTAAAAATTTCAAACCCGGTTGACTGAAAATTATTGATTGCCAGTTTGCCAATGTTTACAAAGCGCTGCCTGCTAATTTTTGCTGCGTAAAGCAGGTTGTCAACGAGTAAATTGCCGGAAACTGTTATTCCCGCTGTTGCCGGTTTATCTTTTCCTGCCGCCGACCAGCTTATCCGACCCTGCCACTTCATGTTACCCAGTGTTACGCAAGCGTTCATCATTTGTTGAACTGTCAGTGTATCACTTGCCGCCACAGCAGGATTATTGTGACATACCTTTATATTAGCCAGCTCGATATTCTGTATTTGAGCCGACCAGGCTGTTGGTTCTGTATCAGGCGTTTTGGCTACCTTCTCCTGGTTACCCCCCGGTGCTGGCATAGCAATACCCGCAACGCTTAATCCCTTGTCGGTACTTGTTACATCCAGTGACAGGCCTTCGATTTCAAAACGCTGGATATCCAGTTGTTTTTTAAACAGGGGTTTCCAGTTTATTTCCAGCAATGCCCGGTCCAGGACAAAACCCTGCTGATCTGCGTTCGTGCCTTTTGCATTGTTGAGCCGAAAAATACCTGTCTTGACATTAAAACCGACAAGCTCAATGCTGGCTTCCAGCCCCTGGTCCCGTAACCATGACTGGGCTGTCAGTTGAATAGCAAAAGGCAACAGCACGACCAGCGCAACCAGGAAACAAATAACAAGCGCCAGGCTGACCATCAGCCTGGATTTTAATGACTTACCAAATAAAGAACTCATATATCGAGGTTATCGGATTTACCTGAAGCAGATTGTAAATTTCTGTTAAATATACTGTTAACAATAGCAGACGTATTTCTGCCAGAACATTAGTATTTGTATTTATTTAACAGACAGAATTGTTGAGAAGTTCCCTCGGCGAAATATATTCCAGTTAATCTCACCATCAGATAATTTTGTCATAAGGAAGATAAAACAGGTTGGCAACCACCAGCGCACTCATAATAAACACGGTAATCCACATGCCCTGTACACGCCATTTAAAACGATTCACCACACCGTAAGCATGCATAAAACGTCCGATCATAAATATTACACCCAGCACATGTACCAGCCACAAAGGTGCGCCGTTAATCTCAACCGCAGCCAGTAGCAGCATGGTAATCGGAATATATTCCGAGGCATTTTCCATGGCGCCTATCGCTTTCTGTAACTCCTTGTCACCCCCATCACCCAGTGCAATCCGCTTTTGTCGTCTTAACCTGACCACGTTCCATGATAAACGCACAATCAATAATGCAAAAAATGAAATGTAAATAACTGAGATCATAAAAATTCCTTTTTTTAATCAAAGCAAATGTTTGCCATCGAATACATCAAACTCCAGTGACAACGGATCGACACCCTCCAGGCAACCAAGGTTCACCCGGTAATGTCCCGGTGCCCGGATAGTCTCATGAAACGGGTATATACCGCAGTGTTTGCAGAAATAATGCCTGGCGATTTTTGTATCGAACTGGTAAAGCCCCAGGGCATCTTCGCTGGCTTCAATTTGCAGCTCGGTTCCAGGTATCGGTTCCGGTGACATCATGGCACCCTTGCGTACACAAATGGAACAATTACATCGTAAGCCCCTGGTAATTTCCTCACCTTCAAAGGAAAACCTGATGGCACCGCAATGACAACTTCCCTGGTAGTGTTTTTTCATAGCTCCCTCTCTATTCGTGGCTTAGATTGACCTGGCAGTTCCGACGTACAATGGGGGCAACGCGTTGCCTGCGTTGAAATATTTGAAAAACAGAACGGGCATTCCCTGGTCTTGATGGGATCTGCTGTGACCTCCTCGGGCCGCTTCAGCTTATTGATGGCACGTATCACGAAAAACAGCACCAGCGAGACAATCAGGAAACTGATAACCGCGTTAAAAAATAAACCGATATTCAGGGTAACCGCATTGTCAGCCTGCGCCTGTAACAGGGTCTTATATTCACCGCCCTGGTGACCTTCTCTCAGAACAACAAACCAACGGGAAAAATCCGCGCCCGTGCTAATCATTCCCAGTAATGGATTAACAATGTCTGTCACCAGTGAATTAACAATAGAAGTGAACGCGGCACCGATGACTATGCCTACCCCCATATCCACCACGTTACCCTTGATGGCAAATTCTTTGAATTCCTGGATCATTTTCATATTCAATCCCCCGTGCCAGAAGAGTTATTGGGAAAATAAAAGCATAGCAATAAATACCAGCAAGGCGATGTAGAAAAACAATATACCCAGGTTGCGGTGGGCCTTGTTTTGTTGCTGTACTCTCTGTTTAAGCTGCTCGACTTCACGATCGGAAAGATGCTTGCAATGTACACACTGCTCTGCCCTGAAAGGGTAACGCAAACCACAACGTTGACATTTTTTACTCAGTCGCAGTGGTGGTGGAATAAACATTACCAAAACAGTTCAGGCATGCTCGTTATAAAAACTTTCGCGAAACGCACCCAGCTCCCGGTGGTGTAAACTGCCGATCCAGTAAAACACCAGTCCCAGTAAAATAAATACCCCGGCATGAATGAGCGAAACCTTGAACAGGGTAAAGCCCAGGATCAGTGAGGCCAGCCCGATGCGTGTTTCAAACTGGAAATACAATGCTACCCTCGAAATGTAAGAATTCTCGGGCAGGTTATTAATATAGTGATTCCATTCCACGTTGAACTGGGTCTGATCCTTATCCAGCATTCTTGATGTCAGCCAGTCCAGGAAGTTGGCTTCAATGAACGCCTGCAGTGAGGCAATCAGGGCACCAAACAGGGTAAAGGAAGCCAGTAACAGGAACGAGCTAAGAAACTGGGCATCCTGTGCCCAGGCCACCAGTTTCTTAGCCCCCTCGATATCGATACCATGCCAGACCAGCACCGCCATGGTGGCCAGGATACCCGGCAGCAAGTAGGTAACCAGGACCTCGAAACCAAACGCCGTGACCTGCGTCTTCATAATAAAAATCCTTGGTTGTTATTATTGTCAGGAATGAAGGGCAGAGCCATGTATACCCTGCCCGGTTTATTTTATTCTGCTTTTGCCTTGCCACCCTTGGCAGCCAATTTCGATTCAAGCACCCCTTTCCTGCCTTCTTCATCACCGACCTGGTGAAGCTTGGTACGCGGCTGGAAGAAACCCATCTTGATTTCCTGCCAGATGAAATACAGTTTGCCGGCCACCGCATCAAACGTAAGCGTGTCATCATTTTCGCCCCTGGAAGTTACTGAATGCTTACCCGGTGCCACTTCCTCGTAAAAGTACGTTTTAGATGCTGTTCGACCCAGGTTCTTGCCATCCAGTTCTATTGGCATCGTGATGGCAGCACCCAACGTTTCATTGCGGTAAATATATACACCCGCCACATTGGGTTTAACCGGGAAAGTTTTTAACCTCGCGTCCTCTGCCGGGTCCCCCATTGGTACCGAGGCACAACCCACCAGGCTAAACAGGATTAATAAAAGTGATGCATTCTTAAGCATGTTGTACTCCTTATTGTTTTTATACTTTGTAAACATATCCCATCAGATAATAAATACCAAATTCTCTATTTTTATACTTTTCCTGTCATGTTAATTCGGGGGAATGATCCAGCCGTGTCGATAGAACACCGGGCAATTATGGGTAACCATAAACTTCACGTTATCCAGTTGCTTTGTCTTTGCCAGGCTTTTGAAAGACTGGCTGCAGGCTTGCGGCTTGACGATGTCACGTTTGAATCTTTTATCGTTAAGACGCCATCCCTGTTCATATAACTCGGGGCAGTTATGCACCACCAGCGTTTTCAGATCTGTCAGTCCTTTTGTATCAGCAACCGATACCCACGCCTTTTCACAACCCGGTATGGCAAAATCGGCACGTGAGCCTTGCGTAAAGGTACTGCATGATTGCAACACCAGGGCAGCTGGTAAAAACAATATTAATGGCCTGAAAATCACTGGCATTCCCTTCCCTGTGGTTTTGTTATTGTTATGTCCTGACATATTTTTTAAATATACGTTGAATGTACCAATAAACCAGCCGACTTTATACCAGGTCACGCAATTGCTGCAGCGCCTGCTCTATGTCCGCCACGTCGGATTCGCGTGGGTAAACCAGGTATGCCGGGTGAATAAACTCCGGTGACTCTTTGACGCGAAACAGTGAACTGGCCTCAATAAAAGGCTGCGCCATACGCGCCGGCAAAAAACAGCTACCACCGTTTTCCAGGATCAACTGCACTCCCAGCCAGCCTATGTTCACCACCTGCGCGGGTCGTTCCAGGTCAGGGTAGTGCTTGGCGTGCTGCGCGTAAAAGCCCGGCCCCCATTCCACGTAGATGTAATCCTCGCCCGGCCCCGTGTCATGCTCGCGGCTGCTGACCAGCACCAGGCTTTCATTAAACAGGTGTTCCACCACCAGTTCCGGGTTATGCGTCGGTGTGTACATCAGGCCGATATCCAGTGTGCCCTCGACCAGGTGGCGCATGAGATCTTCCTCGAAACCGATCTCACTGCGGATGGCAATATCCGGCGCAACCTGCCGCATGCGGCCAACCCATTGCGGTAGCAGGCCTTCCCACAGGGCAATACGCCCCCCGATACGGATGGTGGCACGGTAACGACTCGGCAGACCAATGTCATGCCGCGCCTGTTCGGCCGTCAGCACCAGGCGCTTGGCATGCTCCATGAAGCGGCGACCGTCCTGGGTCAGGCTGGCACCGGAGCGGTTTCGGACGAACAAGCGTGCATCCAGCTCTTCCTCGAGGCGCTGGATTCGGGCGCTCACCGTCGACTGGGTAAGGTGCAACTGGCGGGAAGCCTCCACGAAGCTACCGTTGGCAGCAATGGTCAGAAAAGTCCGCGCCTGTTCAATATCCACGCCAGGTAACCCTCTCGCTCATTTAATATCGAAATTATCGATATTAGATAGCAAAATATATCGTTTTACCAGCACTAAATGCGCCGATATAGTAGGAAACACTTATATATATGGAGGTACTGACATGCAGCTAAGTACACACTATCAACGCGACAACGAAGGGTACATCGTGGACCCCGAGGACTGGGACGAAAGCCTGGCCCGGCTCATGGCCGAAGAAGAACAGCTGGAACTCAATGAAGATTACTGGCGCATCCTGTGTTTCATGCGCGATTACTGGCAGCAACACAAGGTCGCCCCCGACGTGCGCCACGTGGTCAAACACCTCAACCAGGCCCACGGTTTCGACAAGAAAGCCGCCAAGCAGCACCTGTTCGAACTGTTCCCCTACGGCTACGTCAAGCAGGCCTGCAAGCTCGCCGGCATGCAACGTCCCCGCACCTGGAGTACCGGTTAATGAAATGATTATTTTTGTATTTCAATAACCCATTTATCCGTATCCTGGCGCATGCCAAGATACTGGATGTTTCTTTCATTACTCCACGCCTTCACATCATCGCCACATGGCGGATAGGTAATTAACAACTGCGCCCGGGTACCCAGCGCAAGGTCATCCACCGCCCGGTTAATCGCCAGTAAATAACCAGGGCAGGTCTGGCCACGTACATCGATGATTGCCACCCCATCTGCAAATGTTGTCGACGCATAAATCGGTGACTTCTGTTCTTGCTTTTTAAAAGGCCACATCCCTGCTAATCCTATCAGTCACTTTAAATTGACAGAATGATCCCGTCACGCCGAAAAGATATCGGGCAGTGATTATCATTCTTTATTATTAATAATAGCCTTCCATGCAGGGATTTATTCCACTCTTTTTTCGTAAATTTTGAAAAAAAGGGAATAAAAAGCAATCTAAAACATTCATACCTAGAAGCAGGATGAATTTCTAACGCCGATAAAAAGTAAGGATGCATCATGAAAATAATGACAATAACAAGAACGCTTTTACTGGCAGTGTTAATGGCCATCGCTTTCTCCTCGCATGCTTCACGTGACAGCAATGCATACATGCAACTTGATTATCAGCATATTTCCAGCTGGAATGAATTTTTTAAACGCGTCTATGCCCTGCATCTTTACCAGTTATCAAAACACGACGTATACACTAAAACATCCCGTGGTGGTTACTGGGGTAAAACTGATTTTTACCGTGAGGTGAAATATTACAATAGTGAAAATGATCAGCTACTGGCAAAAATCCAGTGGGAAATAGCTAAGCCGGATCAAATTCATGTTATTGAAGTGTATGTCTATAACCAGCATAACCAGCTGCAACGAGACTACCTGGTGGCATTTTTACCCGAACATCGCAACGCTCCCATCCAGACCCTGGTTAACCTGCACTACCATGACAGGGAGTTTCACAGTTACCGCCAGTTTGACGCCAGCGGAGCGCGTATCTATGAAGAATGCAAGGGTCGCTATTTCAACGAACCCTTATTCATCTCGTTAATGGAAGATGATTTCTATACCCAGGATAAGTTCACTCTTGCCACGCTAAATGGTGATGCTTACCTGGCCTGTTTTGAACACTTGCCCATACGCGCCCAGCACTACCTTAACCCGCTGCATGGCCTACACGTAACCACTGCCATTATCGAAAAGGCCGGCATCAACTACGTGGCAAATAACCTGACAGAGGAAGACATTGAACAGCAGATTACCCTTCTCAGCCAACAAATAGTTTCTTCAAAAAATCCCGCGCATCTCTACCTGCAGCGCGGCAAAGCCTATTTCACAGCCCATGAATTCAATAAAGCAAGCGCCGACTATACCGCAGCCCTCAAGCTCGACGACAAACTGGACGAAGCCTACTTTGGCCGCGGTATGGCACTGGGGCGCGCTGGCGAGGTAAAGGAAGGTATCCAGGACCTCACTCAATATATCAAGCGAAACCCCGACAGCTCACTGGCCTACACCAAGCGCGGGGTAAGAAATATCTGGGCTGGTAACCTGGAGCACGCAGAGCAGGATCTGAAACAAGCCATCAGGCTTAACCCATCTAATGCCGAAGCCCATGATGATCTTGGCGTACTCTATGCCCAGAAAAAGAACTATGACCAATCCCTGCATCACTTCCAGCAGGTTGTAAAACTCGATCCCAGCTACCAGAAAGGCTTTCACAACCTTGCTATGACGTTACACATCACCGGGCAAAACCAGCAGGCACTCAATACCATCAATAAGGCACTGAATCTCGCCAACCAGGACAAGAACTCGTTACTGCTGAAAGCACAGATCCTGATGGCCATGGGCATGAAAGAACAGGCTAACAAAATTATTCAGCGGGCCGAGTTTTTACCGGATGGAAACTGGTCGGAACGATTCCCGGTGCAATGAGATAAAAAACTAACGACCAGAAATTTTCCTTAACCTGGCCGCATGTTGTTGCTGGCTGTACTCATCACGCACCGCCAGCAAGCACTTCGCACACAAACAATCATCATATTGAAAATTAATGTACTCCAGCTGCTCCGCGCTTAACACCACCGTCTGGCACTGGCACAACAGGATCGAACCGGACTTGCATTCAAACGAGGCATTACAACGGGGGCAGAGCTTGGTTTCGTGTTTTGAAATCATAGAATATTATTCTAATTAATAAAAAAGGCGACACAAGGCCGCCTTAATCTAGTTTACCCTGTCGGGCTATTTGGTTCTTAGTTGTTATAACTTGTTGCGTAACGCTCTGGAGCTGCACAGTATGAAGTGCTAGCGCAAGGCGTGATTCGTTCGAGTAGCGCAGCTTAGATTAACTAAGTGAGCACACGCAGAACGAATCGACAACGCAGCGATCGTGCTTCATACGCAGCAGATCAGCCGCACTTGGAATCGCCGCAGTTCAAACACGTCATACACCCATCCATCTTGATCACGGCTTTCGTGCTGCACTTGGCACAAAGCTGTGCACCATCCGGAAAATCGCTGGGCGAGTTATCTTCAGCCTGTTTCACGGTACCTTCATAAGCGGCACGTTTTTCTTCAATCAGTTTTTTCTGGTGTTCGTCCAGGTCATCGCTTTTCAACATGCCGATCATGCGCAGGTGACATTCGATGGCATCACCAATTTCGGCGACCAGAGATGGCATGTACTTGCCGCCTTTCTTGAAGTAACCACCGCGTGGATCGAATACCGAGCGCAGTTCGTCGACCAGGAAGGTGATGTCGCCGCCTTTACGGAACACCGCCGAGATGATTCTTGTTAAGGCGACGATCCACTGGAAGTGATCCATGTTCTTGGAGTTGATAAAAATTTCATATGGACGACGCAGTTCATGCTCGGTGCCGGCATTGAGAATGACATCGTTTATGGTGATGTACAGGGCGTGTTCGGATAACGGGGTTTTCACTTTATAAGTCGAACCCAGCAGCATCTCCGGGCGTTCCAGCTTCTCGTGCATTTGCACAACATTGGTTTCTTCCGCCTGCTCGGCCTGTAGTGCTGCTTCGGCAGCCTGGTCATCTGCGTCTTCTTTGGCGACCTCAAAACCTACAATTTTGTGATCAATCTTGATAGCCATGGTTTTTCTCTCCCCGCGTATTCTTTTTATCATGCCACGTTCGCGTGGCGTTTTTCATGTTTGCTATAACGTTTTTTTAGAACTTGCCGTAATACCCTTCCTTGAGGGCGTCGTACAAGTTGGCGGCAGTATGCGTTTCACCGTCATACTCGATCTCTTCGTTACCTTTCACTTCGACCACTTCACCATCATCCAGCTTGAAGCGGTAGGTGGTGTTTTCCAGGTCCTGCTCTTTCACCAGTACGCCCTGGAAGGCTTCCGGGTTGAAGCGGAAGGTGGTGCAACCCTTAAGACCCTGCTCGTAGGCATAGGTATATATATTCTTGAAGTCTTCAAACGGGTAATCGGTTGGTACGTTGGCGGTTTTGGAAATGGATGAGTCGACCCACTTCTGTGCCGCGGCCTGGATATCCACGTGCTCTTTTGGATTGATGTCTTCGGCAGTGATGAAGTAATCCGGTAAACGCGCATCGGCATCCTGTGCGTAAGGCATGGCCTTCTTGTTCACCAGTTCACGGTAAGCCAGTAGTTCAAACGAGTATACGTCGACTTTTTCCTTGGTCTTCTTGCCTTCACGGATCACGTTACGCGAGTAGTGATGGGCAAACGATGGTTCGATACCATTACTGGCGTTGTTGGCCAGCGACAGTGAAATGGTACCGGTGGGCGCAATAGAAGAATGATGGGTAAAACGTGAACCCACTTCGGCCAGTTCGTTAACCAGTTCAGGGGCATCATTGGCAACCTGTTGCATGTAGCGGCTGTACCTGGCGTGCAGTACCTTGCCTTTTACTTTCTGGCCCGCCTTGTAACCGTCGCGTTTCATTTCCGGACGCTTGCGCAGCATGTCAGCGGTGACTTTGAACTCCTGCTCGAGTACCGGTGCCGGGCCTTTTTCTTTCGCCAGTTCCAGGCCAGTTTTCCAGCCGGTGATGGCCAGTTCCCTGGCAACACGCTCGGTGAACTCAACGGAGTTGGCATCACCGTATTTCATTTTCAGCATGGTCAGGGTGGAACCCAGGCCAAGGAAGCCCATGCCGTGACGACGCTTGTTCATGATTTCATCACGTTGTCCTTCCAGTGGCAGGCCGTTAATTTCCACCACGTTATCCAGCATGCGGGTAAAGATTGCGACCACCTTGTTGAATTCATCCCAGTCGAACACGGCATTATCGGTAAATGGATCGCGTACGAACTTGGTGAGGTTAACCGAGCCCAGCAGGCATGAACCGTAGGGTGGTAACGGCTGTTCACCGCAGGGGTTGGTGGCGCGAATGTTTTCGCAGAACCAGTTGTTGTTCATTTCGTTAACTTTATCTATAAGAATAAAGCCGGGTTCGGCAAAGTCGTAGGTTGATGACATAATCATGTCCCACAGGTGTGCTGCCTTGATGGTTTTGTACACCTTGCATGCCACCAGGCCCTGCTTGTTGGTCACGTACTTGTTTTTCACCGGCCATTCACGCCAGATGATCTGTGACTCATCTTTTAAATCCAGCTTGTCGGTTTCCACTTCTTTTTCAGTAACCGGGAAAGCCAGTTTCCAGTCGCCCCTGGTTTCCACGGCTTTCATGAACTCATCAGTAACCAGCAGTGACAGGTTGAACTGGCGCAGGCGACCATCTTCACGCTTGGCGCGAATGAAATCCATCACGTCAGGGTGGCCTACATCAAAGGTAGCCATTTGTGCACCGCGGCGGCCACCGGCAGAAGACACGGTGAAACACATCTTGTCGTAGATATCCATGAACGACAGTGGGCCGGAGGTATAAGCACCCGCGCCAGACACATAGGCACCCTTGGGACGCAGGGTAGAAAATTCGTAACCAATACCGCAACCGGCTTTCAGGGTAAGGCCGGCTTCATGCACTTTATCCAGGATGTCATCCATGGAATCGTGCACGATACCTGACACGGTACAGTTGATGGTCGAGGTCGCGGGTTTATGTTCCTGGGCACCGGCATTGGAAGTAATGCGCCCGGCCGGGATGGCACCATGGCGTAATGCCCAGAGAAATTTTTCGTGCCATTCTTTTTGCTTGTCTTTGTCTTCTACTTCGGCAAGTGCTTTGGCAACCCGTGAGTAGGTATCATCCATGCTCTGGTCAACATTTTCACCGTCTTTGGTTTTCAGGCGATACTTCTTGTCCCAGATATCCAGTGATGCTTGCTGGTAGGTGATGGCGGCAGCATCATTCATTTTGACTTCCTTCAGATGGACGCTCATGGATGTTATTTCCTCCCGTTGTAAACTGGTACTTTTTCATTCTTAAGTTATAGCTGTTTTGACACCGGTTTATAGGGGGAAAAGCCGGTGTGAAACTACCTGATTACATGCAGCCAGGGGCGATATTGTGTTGTTTTGCCATGACCACTATATGTTGTAGTTCGACAGCAAGGTTATGACTATCGATAAGATCTGTCAACAACCTGTAATATTCATTTTATGGCTTATATTACCTTACCAAAATTCCACTGTTACACAATATATAGTGTTATTAATAGTCCAGTATTTCAGCCGGTTTCTAGGTGAGTAAGTACTCACACGCCCCCGGTTTGGTGACAAACAAGCCAAATTGATCTGTGTCAAAGCTATTAAATTGATTCTGTTTGTATTCTTGAAACATAAAAACTTTGTTCCCATATAACTAGACAAGCACTACTGGCCAGGCACTGGCAAGTGGTAAATGAATTGAATAAGGAGAAGGAACATGACACTTGTAAGATATGAACCCTGGAGCATGCTGAACCAACTGCGCCGCGAGATGGACAGTATGTTCAAGGCACCTGCTCAAGGCGAAGAAAACAGTGCGATTGCCACCAGTGACTGGGTTCCTGCAGTGGATATTAAGGAAACGGATAGTGCCTTTGAAATCCATGCCGACATTCCTGGTGTTGATCCCAAGGATATCGAGGTCCACATGGAAAATGGCCTGTTAACCATTAAAGGTGAACGCAAGTCAGAATCCAAGGAAGAAAAAGAAGGTTACAAACGTGTTGAGCGCCAGTGGGGATCATTTTACCGCCGCTTCAGCCTTCCGGATTCTGCCGATGCTGACAAGATTAACGCCAAGAGCAAAAACGGTGTACTGGAAATTACCATTCCCAAGCAGGAAAAGGCACCGGCTCGCAAGATTAGCGTTGAAAGTTAATCACCCGTAACCCCCGGTTACCCAATGCATACTTCCTCTTCCTGGTATGCGTTGGGTAATTTTTTATCCCCCGTTTAATTTGAAATGCCAAGGAACTTTTTCCAGACCTCCTGTCTATAGCTTTACATTTTTTAAAATAAAAAGATTCAGGTCGGAGCTAACCGTTCATGTTGAAAACACGTTTTATTGTACTATTTACCTTCATTTTTACTCTAATCAGTTTTAATACCCAGGCAGCTTTACCTTTCTTTGATAGCCAGGGTGAAAAATTACCGACACTGGCACCGATGCTGGAAAAAGTAACCCCGGCAGTGGTGAACATTTCCACGCGCGGCCAGGTTAGCATGCAGGAAAATCCTTTATTTGCTGATCCCTTCTTTCGCCGCTTTTTTGATATTCCCGACCAGCCACGCAAACGCCAGACCCAAAGCTTGGGCTCGGGTGTCGTGGTTGATGCCAAAAATGGCTATATCATCACCAACAACCATGTGATTGATAAATCCGATGAAATCACCGTAACCCTGAATAATGGTGAAAGTTACAAGGCCAGGTTAATTGGAACTGATCCTGAAACCGATGTGGCCGTCGTTAAAGTTGAAGCAAAAAACTTAACCGCGGTGCCTCTTGGTAATTCTGACGAACTCCGCGTCGGTGATTTTGCTATCGCTATCGGTAACCCGTTTGGCCTTGGCCAGACAGTCACATCCGGTATTGTCAGTGCGCTGGGGCGAAGTGGCCTGGGTATTGAAGGCTATGAAGATTTTATCCAGACCGATGCATCAATTAACCCGGGTAACTCCGGCGGTGCGCTGGTTAATCTTAACGGCGAACTGATTGGTATCAATACCGCCATCTTTTCAAAGAGCGGTGGCAACATCGGTATCGGTTTTTCGATTCCTATTAATATGGTTAACGACATCATGCAGCAACTGGTTGCCCATGGTGAAGTTAAACGTGGCCGCCTGGGTGCCGAGGCACAGGACCTGACACCGCAACTGGCCAAGGCCTTCAGCCTGAAAAACCGTCGTGGAGCAGTCATCACCCAGGTTATTGAAAATTCCGCAGCGGATAAAGCAGGTCTCAAGGCGGGTGATATTGTTACCCACATTAATGGCAAACACGTTAAAGATGCCGGTACCCTGCGTAACACCATCGGCCTGTTACGTGTGGGTGAAACGGTCAAGCTGAGAGTGCAACGCGATGGCAAGCAACGCACCCTGACTGCTCGCATTGAAGAACCGAAGTTAAGCCAGCAAAGCGGCGACAAATTAAATAACCAGCTGCAAGGTGCACGTTTTGCCGATATTGAACAGGGCTCACGCCTTTATGGAAAAATTAAAGGTGTCATCGTTACCGAGGTGGAAGCCGGTAGCCCCGCATGGCGCGCCGGGTTACGAAAAGGCGATGTCATTGTTTCAGCCAATCGCAAGGATGTGCGCAACCTCATGGAACTCAAACAGGCTGTCAAGAATAGCGAGGCGCTGCTGCTGAATATCCGTCGCGGCAATGGGGCCTTGTTCCTCTACCTGCAATAACCCTTGTAAACAAACCAGTCACACAAAACGGCCTCATCGGGCCGTTTTTTTAGGCCTGCGTAAAATTTATTCTGAAGGTAATTTATTTAACCGCGACGACTGTTAACAGGCATGGGCAAACTTTAATACTATGAAAAGTACGGATAATGAGCATTAGCTGTGGCCGGCATTGCTAAATAAATACCGTGCATAACCGATAATTTTACTATGCTTACTTAACAGGTCTTACATATCATTGTTGACTATATGTTATACGGAACAACTAACAAGTATAAAGTACATGCGCTTTAGTGATTATGAATTAATTTCACCAGTCACAGACGAGCCGACATAATAATAAAGAGAACAGGTATGACGGAGCTTTCCCGCATTTTATATATTGAGGATGAACCGGATATCCAGGCGATTGCACAGATTGCCCTTGAAGACGTTGGAGGGTTCGACGTAAGGATATGCAGTTCTGGTCAAGAGGCTATGCAAGGTGCCCCGGAGTTTAATCCACAGTTAATTCTGCTGGATGTTATGATGCCCGGGATGGATGGCCCAAGCGCACTGGCAAATTTAAGGACACTACCTGAACTTAAAGATATCCCGGCAATATTTATGACCGCCAAGGTACAACCGCAGGAGATTGAAGAATTACTTAACTGCGGGGCAATTGATGTCATCGCCAAACCATTTGAACCCATGACCCTGGCTGACAACATCCGCAAGATATGGAACAGTGCACAATGATTCGAGTCATAGACACAACGCTGGATGTTAACATTGGTACTAAAGCAGGCTTGTGGTAATGAAGAACACTCCTGATGACCGCAGAGTTCGCGATGAACAGGTTAAGCTGCTATACCAGGCCATACCCA
>JARRJY010000028.1:17538-26003 GCA_037388705.1 Gammaproteobacteria bacterium | reverse complement strand
GCACGCTTCCTAGTATCTTGAGCTATCGATTATATGACGTTGCGTTTCGCCTTCCGCTATAAGTTGCTGCTGTCGGTGATGATTGCGTGAGTGTGGCAACGATGTACTACCAGCGGCATTTTTAACTGATCAAATCCACCCAAAATCCAAAGATTTTCATTTAAAAGTGATGGTAAGTTTCATGGAAGGAATAGCCCATTGAAAATTTGGTCGGGGCGAGAGGATTTGAACCTCCGACCCCCACAACCCCATTGTGGTGCGCTACCAGGCTGCGCTACGCCCCGACATGAAAAGATTAAATTTTGGAAATTTCTGCAATGATTGCGGCGCGTATCATACCCCAGCCGCAGGTAGGATCAACACATATTATCGCTTGAGGATTGCCATTACCTCTTCCAGCTCCATACGCAGTGAGCGGATCATTTCTTTATTGGTGACCGCGGCATCCTTGGGGTGGTTATCTGACAATTGCAGACGGGCTCCACCGATGGTGTAACCCTGCTCATACAGCAGGCTGCGGATCTGGCGGATCATGATAACGTCCTGGCGCTGGTAATAGCGGCGATTACCACGGCGTTTTACGGGTTTCAGCTGGGGGAATTCCTGTTCCCAGTAACGTAACACGTGGGGTTTTACGTCACACAATTCGCTCACCTCACCAATGGTGAAATAGCGTTTTCCGGGAATGACTGGTAATTCGTTATTGTTGGTTGGTTCCAGCATACGCTTCCACTCTAGCTTTTAACTTCTGGCCAGGACGGAATGTAACTACTCGTCTGGCGGTAATAGGAATTTCTTCACCGGTTTTGGGGTTACGCCCCGGGCGTTGTTTTTTGTCGCGAAGATCGAAGTTACCGAAACCAGACAGCTTGACCTGCTGGCCATTTTCCAGAGCCCCCCGGATCTCCTCGAAAAACATCTCAACAATTTCTTTGGCTTCGCGCTTATTTAGCCCCAATTCCTCGAATAAACGCTCTGCCATATCGGCCTTTGTCAACGCCATAATTATTCTCTTAGTACAGCTCCGATACGAGTCTTCAATTCCTTCAGAATCGTATCTGTTGTTTGTTCTATTTCTTTATCAGTAAGAGTGCGTGAAAGATCCTGTAAGGTCAAGCCCAAAGCCAAACTTTTTCTACCAGAATCAATACCTTCGCCCTCATACACGTCAAATAACTCGATGTTCGTCAATGCCTCTGGAGCACTATTTTTAATAATTTCGACGACATCTTTAACCTGTGTCGACTTGTCGACTAGCAAGGCAATATCCCTACGTATTGCAGGGTATTTTGATAATGCCGTATAGCTCGGAATCGCCGCCTGCATTAATGCTGATGCGGTAATTTCAAAGACAAATACACGCTGGGAAAGGCCTAACTGCTTTTCCACTCCTGGGTGTAATGCCCCTATCCAGCCCACTGCTATGCCATTTCGCATAAGTTGTGCGGATTGGCCGGGGTGCAATACAGGGTTATCGGCCCTTGCAAAGGAAAATTCAGTTTTACAACCGGTCATTTCCAGTAAGTTCTCAACCTGGCCCTTCAAATCGAAGAAATCTACCGGTTGATTATCCACAGCCCATTGCTCTGGATTACGTAGCCCGGTGATCAGTCCAGCTAGCATCAATTCCTGTTTTAATTCAGTACCTTGCTTGACGAACCTAAGACCTGACTCGAATAAGGATAACCTATTTTGCTGGCGATGCAAGTTATAAATGGCCGATTGGACAAGTCCGGGCCATAAACTGGTTCTCATAACCGACATATCACTGGAGATCGGGTTGGCCAGTTCCACCGGCTTTTGTTCCGGATCCAGTGCTTTTTGCAATTTTGGATCAACAAAGCTGTAGGTAATGGCTTCCTGGTAGCCCATATCCACCAGGGCACGGCGGATCTGGCGCATGGTGAGCTGCCCTTCCGGCCTTTCAACCATGCTCAGGCGAGCCAGCGGACGTGTTTCGGGTAAATTGTCATAGCTGTAGATCCGCCCGATTTCCTCGATTAAATCGACTTCAAGGGTAATATCGAAGCGAAAAGCCGGCGGTGTCACCAGCCAGCCATCTTGTTGTTTTTCAACAGCTAACCCCAGGCGAGTGAGTATTTCAGTAATGGTATCTGCTGGAATTTCTGCACCCAGGACACGAGCAACCCGGGATTCTCTCAGGTTTACTGGCGACCTAACCGGTATGTTGGCCTTTGAGACTACTTCGGTAACAGGCCCGGCCTCACCACCGACGATATCCAGCAACAGGCTGGTTGCTCGCTCGATAGCAGTAACCTGTAAATCCGGTGACACGCCACGCTCGAAACGATGCGATGAGTCCGTATGCAGACCATAGCTACGGGCCCGTCCGGCAATGGCTAGCGGGTTGAAATAAGCACTTTCCAGGAAAATGTCGACGGTATCATCACCTACGGCACTATCGGCACCTCCCATGATACCAGCCAGTGCGACCGGTTTGCTTTCATCGGCAATGACCAGGGTACCTTCGGACAGTTGCACTTCCTGCCCATCCAGCAAGGTGAGTTTCTCTCCCTGGCTGGCATGACGAACCTGGATACCTTTATCTAGCTTTGCCAAATCAAAGGCATGCATGGGCTGTCCCAGTTCCAGCAGCACGTAGTTGGTCACATCAACCACGGGACCTAATGAACGCACACCACAACGACGCAGTTTTTCCTGCATCCAGACAGGCGTGCCTGAGTTGGGATTTATCCCCTTTATCACGCGACCCGCATAGCGTGGACAATCCTGCTCTGCACTAATGGTTACGCCAAAGGTGTTTTTAATGGTGGCTGATACCGGATTAATCTCGGGGCCGGTCACATCCTGTTCGTTCAATACCCCGGTTTCACGGGCAATACCTGCAATTGATAAGCAGTCGCCGCGGTTAGGTGTTAAACCCAGTTCAATAGACACATCATCCAGTTTTAAATAATCACGGAAGTCGGTACCTACCGGGGCATCAACAGGGAGTTCCATTAAGCCTTCGGCTGATTCTGCCAGGCCCAGCTCTTTTTCCGAACACAACATGCCATGAGAGGGCACACCACGTAACTTGGATTTCTTGATTTTAAAATCGCCAGGTAACTTTGCTCCGACCAGTGCTGCCGGCACTTTCAAACCTTCACGAACATTGGCAGCACCACATACGATCTGCAGGGCCTCTTTATCGCCAACGTTAACTTCACAAACGT
The DNA here is from genome assembly GCA_037388705.1 of Gammaproteobacteria bacterium. GTDB lineage: Bacteria > Pseudomonadota > Gammaproteobacteria > UBA6429 > Thiohalophilaceae > JARRJY01. Next base: position 22,806 of record JARRJY010000028.1, on the reverse strand, counting down.
TTAACTTATCCGCGTCCGGATGCTTTTCAACTTTTATGACTTCACCCACAACCACTTTGCTAAACTCACCGGCAACCGGTTCAACAGCGTCCACTTCCAGGCCCGCCATTGTTAACTGGTGGCTGAGTTCATCGGTGGTGACTTTCGGGTTTACCCATTCTCTTAACCAGGCTTCACTAAATTTCATTGTTATCTAATCCGTAGCAAGCGCTTTTATTTAAACTGTTTCAGGAAACGTAAATCGTTTTCAAAGAATAAACGCAAATCATTAACGCCATAACGCAACATGGCTAATCGTTCCACCCCCATACCGAAAGCAAAACCAATATATTTCTCACTATCGATATCAACATGCTCGAACACTTTTGGATGTACCATGCCGCAACCCAGCACTTCGAGCCAGCCAGTATGTGAACAAACACGACACCCTTCGCCGCTACACATTACGCATTCAATATCGGCTTCGGCTGATGGTTCCGTAAACGGGAAATACGAAGGGCGAAAACGCACCTGCAAATCATCACGCTCAAAGAAGCGGTGCAGGAAATCATTCAATATTGCCTTGAGATCTGTGAACGTTACGTTTTCATCCACCATTAAACCTTCTACCTGGTGGAACATCGGTGTGTGCGTTAGATCAGAGTCACAACGATACACACGTCCCGGAGCAATCACTTTTAATGGCGGTTTTTTCTCCTGCATTGTGCGCACCTGTACCGGAGAGGTATGGGTGCGTAACAGGGTCTTCTCGTCAAAATAAAACGTATCGTGCATGGCACGTGCCGGATGAGATTCAGGGATATTCAAGGCTTCGAAGTTATGGAAGTCATCTTCAATCTCGGGACCTTCTGCCACTTCAAAACCCATCTGTACGAACAGATCTTCAATACGTTCCAGGGTGCGGGTTACCGGGTGCAAGCCTCCAAAATTATTACGACGTCCCGGTAACGTGACATCAATGGTCTCGCCAGCCAGTTTCTCATTGAGTACTTCATTCTGTAATGTTTCCTTGCGCGCTTCAATGGCTTGCTGTATTTCCTGCTTGGCAACATTAATTACCTGGCCGGCCTTGGGACGTTCTTCGGGGCTTAACTTACCAAGCTGTTTCATCATGCCGGTAATGGAACCCTTCTTGCCTAAATACTTAACACGTACGTCATCCAGTAACTTTAAGTCACCGGCGCCAGCTATTTCAGATTGTGCTTCACTAACGAGTTTTTGAAGTTCTTCTTGCATACTTATAACCCTGTTGGGTTTGTAATTATTTTTTTAAACAAAAAAGGGGAAGACCGGTTAAGGCTTCCCCTTTCCTGAACAGTTTTAAACAAACCTGGTTTGTTTAAAGGTACAGTTTTAGTTCGACAGGTTGGCCTTGGCTTGTTCAGCTAAGGCTGCAAAAGCGGCTTTGTCGAATACGGCTAAGTCAGCCAGTACCTTACGATCAATTTCAATTGAAGCACGCTTCAGACCGTTTATGAAACGGCTGTAGGTAATACCGCATTCACGCGCACCGGCATTAATACGTGCAATCCACAGGCGACGGAACTGACGTTTACGCTGACGGCGATCACGGTAAGCGTACTGACCTGCTTTGGTTACCGCCTGGACGGCAACACGATAAACATTTTTCCGGCGGCCGTAATAACCTTTGGCCTGTGCTAATACTTTTTTGTGACGGGCACGTGCAGTCACACCACGTTTTACTCTAGGCATAGTCGCGTACTCCCGTTATACGTATGGCAACATACGGTTGATTGATTTGACGTCAGCAGCATCAACCTGTTCGCCACCACGCAGATGACGTTTTGCTTTCGTCGTTTTCTTGGTCAGGATATGGTTCTTGAACGCTTGCTTGCGCTTGAAACCACCAGAACCTGTGCGCTTGAACCGTTTGGCTGCGCCACGGTTTGTTTTCATCTTGGGCATTGTTAAAAACTCCGCATTTCACGAAATAGTCGTGTAAGTTAAAAAACAGAAGCGACAACTACATCACTTCTTCTTGGGCGACATCACCATGACCATTTGACGGCCTTCGAGCTTGGGAAACTGTTCCACAGTAGCCAGCTCTTCGAGATCGGCTTCCACACGTTTTAACATCTGCATGCCTAACTCCTGGTGGGCCATTTCACGTCCTCTAAAACGGATCGTAATTTTGGCCTTGTCACCATTTTCAAGGAAACGTACCAGGTTGCGTAGTTTTACCTGGTAATCCCCTTCTTCCGTCCCGGGACGGAATTTCACTTCCTTTATGTGAATCTGTTTCTGCTTCTTCTTAGCAGCATGGCGTTTCTTGTTCTCTTCGAACAGGAACTTACCGTAATCCATAATGCGACAAACGGGCGGTTTTGCATCGGGAGAAACCTCAACCAGGTCCATCTCCGCTTCGTCTGCCATAGCCAGCGCCTCGGCGCGGCTTAAAATACCTACTTGTTCACCTTCAGCATCAATGACGCGCAGCTCTGGCGCGGTGATATCATCATTTATGCGTGTCGTGCTCTTGGTTGCGATACTTCGTTCCTCCAAATAGGCTTAAAACTAACTGTGGCCGCGGTCCGCGATCTCTTTGGTGAGCATGGCGATAAAGTCGTCCACCGACATTGTGCCAAGATCTTCACCGGTACGCGTACGCACGGCCACAGCGGAATTCTCAATCTCCTTATCGCCGGCGACCAGCAGGTAAGGAATCTTCTGTAATGTGTGCTCGCGAATTTTAAAGCCGATCTTCTCATTTCTCAAGTCGGCATTGGCCCTTATGCCATTATTTCGCAAGGTTTTTTCAACTTTTTGCACATATTCGGCATGTTTATCGGTAATTCCCATCAACATCACCTGAACCGGGGCCAACCAGGCCGGGAAAGCGCCGGCGTGGTGCTCGATCAAAATACCGATGAAACGCTCCAGGGAACCCAAAATGGCACGATGAAGCATGACCGGAACCTGGCGTGAGCCATCCTCGGCCACGAATTCTGCACCGAGGCGGCCGGGCATGGAAAAATCCACCTGGATTGTACCGCATTGCCATAGTCGACCCAGGCAGTCCTTCAGGGTAAATTCAATTTTTGGCCCATAGAAGGCACCCTCACCTGGCTGCAGATCCCATTCCAGGCCCTTGTCGTTGAGCGCCCGTTCCAGGGCATGTTCAGCCTTGTCCCAGACCTCATCCGATCCCACTCTTTGCTCAGGGCGAGTCGAGAGCTTGACGATCACGTCGGTAAAGCCAAAGTCCTGGTAAACCTCAAACAGCAAATCCATAAAGGCGGAAACCTCATCCTGGATCTGATCCTCGGTACAGAAGATATGGGCATCATCCTGGGTAAAATTACGCACACGCATCAGGCCATGCAGGGTGCCTGATGGCTCATTTCGGTGGCAGGAACCGAACTCAGCCATGCGTAATGGCAGGTCACGGTAACTTTTCAGGCCCTGGTTGAAAATCTGGATATGACATGGGCAGTTCATGGGTTTTACCGCGTAATCCCGGTTTTCAGAGTGGGTGGTGAACATCATGTCATGGAACTTTTCCCAGTGACCGGATTTTTCCCAGAGAGAACGATCCACCACCTGTGGTGTTTTCACTTCCTGGTACCCATGATTACGTAACTTGTCACGAATGAACTGTTCCACCTGCTGGTAAATAATCCAGCCATGGTCATGCCAGAACACCATACCCGGTGCTTCTTCCTGGGCATGGAATAGATTCAGCTGGCGTCCCAGCTTACGGTGATCCCTTTTCTCTGCTTCTTCCAGGCGATGCAGGTAAGCTTTAAGCTGTTTCTTGTCTGGCCAGGCAGTACCATAGATACGCTGTAGCATTTCATTGTTGGAATCACCTCGCCAGTAGGCACCGGCCAGCTTCATGAGCTTGAAACCGTTGCCCAGTTTGCCGGTAGAAGGCAGGTGTGGTCCGCGACAGACGTCAAACCAGTCGCCCTGCCGATAGACACTAAGCTCTTCGCCTTTTGGAATATTTTCATCGATGATCTGGACCTTGTAATCCTCACCGATCCCGGAGAAGGTCTTCATCGCTTCTTCGCGGTCCCAGACCTCACGCACTATAGGCAGGTCACGCTTGACGATCTCCTTCATACGCCGCTCGATCTTGTCCAGGTCTTCAGGGCTGAATGCCTCTTCGCGAGCAAAGTCGTAGTAAAAGCCATCTTCGATAGCAGGACCGATAGTCACCTGGGTGCCAGGATAAAGTTCCTGAACAGCCTGTGCCATTACATGGGCGGCATCGTGACGGATCACCTCCAGCCCTTCTTCATCGCGGGCGGTGATAATGGCGAGTTCAGCATCATGATCGATGACATAACTGGCATCTACCAGCTTACCGTCGACCTTACCCACCAGGGTTGCCTTGGCCAGACCGGGGCCAATATCGGCGGCAACATCAAGAACCGAAACAGGATTATCAAACTGGCGTTGAGAGCCATCAGGAAGCGTAATTGTAGGCATTTTCTTTTCCTTTCCAGTGGCGATCCCTACCAAAGACCGCGTGCTAAAAATATCGTACTGTTCTTGAGAACAGTCCTTACAAAAATTGGTAGTCGCGATTGGATTCGAACCAACGACCCCCACCATGTCAAGGTGGTGCTCTAACCAACTGAGCTACGCGACTATTGTTTTGAAGGCGGCAAAGATACAGAATCCCGCCGTGTCTGGCAAGTTATGTCCTTAATTTACCACCGATTTCAGTCCCAGGCTGTATTCTCGAATTCGTTCGATTTCATCGCGTACCGCAGCGGCTTCTTCAAACTCCAGATCCTGTGCATGCTGATACATACGTTTTTCCAGCTGAGCAATTTTCTTGGCCACTAAGTCAGGTGCCATGGTTTCGTATTCTGCTGCCTCTTCGGCGACTTTATCCAGCTTGCCAGCCTTACGAGCATTGATGGCTGCCGCACCATAAGCACCCTCCAGGATATCCGCCACCTTCTTGTTAATGGTCTTGGGTGTTATACCGTGTTCCTTGTTATAAGCTATCTGCTTTTCACGGCGACGTGCTGTTTCATCCATCGCGCGCTGCATGGAACCAGTAACCTTGTCTGCATAAAGGATCGCTCGGCCGCTGGCATTACGTGCAGCACGGCCAATGGTCTGAATCAAGGAACGATCTGAACGCAGGAAACCTTCCTTGTCCGCATCCAGGATAGTGACCAGCGAGACTTCTGGAATATCCAAGCCTTCTCGAAGCAGGTTGATACCCACCAGCACATCAAATTTACCCAGGCGTAAATCACGTAGTATCTCAACACGCTCAACCGTATC
>JARRJY010000028.1:0-17511 GCA_037388705.1 Gammaproteobacteria bacterium | reverse complement strand
TCCGAATGCATGTAGCGTACTCGTACATTGTGTTCGCCCAGGTAATCGGTCAGATCTTCAGCCATTTTCTTGGTCAGTGTAGTAACCAGTACCCTTTCTTCCTTGGCCACGGTCTTATTGATCTCGGATAACAGGTCATCCACCTGCGAGGTCGCTGGGCGGACTTCAACGACAGGATCAACCAGTCCTGTTGGACGCACCACCTGCTCTACCACGGCTCCACTATGCTCTTTTTCATAAGTACTTGGAGTCGCAGAAACATATATGGATTGGGGTACGAGCTTTTCAAATTCTTCAAATTTAAGTGGCCGGTTATCCATCGCCGAAGGTAATCGAAAACCGTATTCCACCAGGTTTTGCTTGCGGGATCGGTCACCTTTATACATAGCGCCAATTTGTGGGATGGTGACATGCGACTCATCAATGACTAGCAGTGCATTGTCAGGCAGGTAATCAATAAATGTCGGTGGTGGTTCACCCGGGTTTCGGCCAGACAAATAGCGTGAATAGTTCTCGATTCCCGAGCAGTAACCCAGCTCCTGCATCATCTCGATATCGAAGCGGGTACGTTCACCCAGTCGCTGCTCTTCTACCAATTTGTTATTGGAGCGTAGCTGCTCGAGTCGATCTTTTAGTTCTTCGCGGATCTTTTCGATGGCCTTCACCAGTGTTTCACGCGGCGTGACATAATGAGTTTTCGGGTAAATGGTCAGGCGCGGCACTTTTCTCAGTATTTCACCTGTTAATGGATCGAAATAACTAAGCTGTTCAATTTCATCGTCAAACAATTCAACACGCACGGCTTCCCTGTCTGATTCAGCAGGGTAAATATCAATCACCTCACCGCGAACCCGGTAGGTTCCGCGATGCAGTTCCACGTCATTTCGGGTGTACTGCAGTTCGGCCAGGCGCTTGAGAATTTTGCGCTGGTCAATAATCTCACCACGATCCAGATGTAATACCATGCTCAGGTAGGAATCGGCATCTCCCAGACCGTAAATCGCTGATACGGTCGCAATGATGATAGTGTCCTTACGTTCCAGCAAAGCCTTGGTGGCAGATAGACGCATCTGTTCGATGTGTTCATTAATGGAAGCATCTTTCTCAATGAAGGTGTCCGAAGATGGCACATAGGCTTCTGGCTGGTAGTAATCGTAGTAAGAAACAAAATACTCAACTGCATTTTCAGGGAAAAATTCTTTCATTTCCCCGTAGAGCTGGGCGGCCAGCGTCTTGTTATGCGCCATGATGAGCGTCGGCCGTTGCACTTGCTCAATGACATTCGCGATGGTGAAGGTTTTGCCTGATCCGGTTACACCCAGCAAGGTCATCCCTGCCTCACCGGCATTCAAACCCTCTACAAGCTGCCTGATTGCCTCTGGCTGGTCTCCCGATGGTTCAAATTGCGATTTTAGTCGAAAAAGTTTACTCATAAGATTCTGTCAGGCGAAAGTTTCAAGTATATTACAAGGCATGATACAAAAGCAGTTTTAAGGACAACCAAGTTGGATATCAAGCTCTCAGATCGGGTTCAACGTGTAAAACCTTCACCCACATTAGCGGTCACCGCCCGTGCCAATGAACTCAAGGCACAGGGTAAAGATATTATTGGCCTGGGTGCCGGCGAACCGGACTTTGACACCCCGCAGCATATTAAACAAGCCGCTATTGATGCGATTAATAACGGATTCACAAAATATACTGCTGTGGATGGCACGGCAGACCTTAAAAACGCCATTATTAACAAGTTCAAACGTGATAATGGTTTAGATTACACAGCTGGGCAGGTATTAGTGTCCTGCGGTGGTAAACAAAGTTTCTATAACCTGTGCCAGGCTCTACTTAATGAAGACGATGAGGTCATCATCCCTGCCCCATACTGGGTATCATACCCTGATATGGTGTTACTTGCTGATGGAACGCCAGTAATTATTGAAGCAGGTATTGACCAAAACTTCAAAATTACACCTGATCAACTTGAAGCTTCGATTACTGATAAAACCCGTTTACTGGTGATTAACAGTCCATCCAATCCATCAGGTATGGCTTATAGCAAAACCGAGTTACAGGCTCTTGCCGATGTGCTGTTGAAACATCCCCATGTGCTTGTCGCAACTGATGACATGTACGAGCATATCATCTGGAACGATGAAGGATTCGTAAACATTCTCAATGCCTGCCCGCAATTGTATGAACGTACAATTGTACTCAATGGGGTTTCGAAAGCTTACTCCATGACTGGCTGGCGTATCGGCTATGCAGCAGGCCCTGCCGAACTGATAAAAGCGATGAAAAAAATCCAGTCACAAAGCACCTCGAACCCGACCTCCATTTCCCAGGTTGCCTCTACAACCGCACTAAATGGCGACCAAGGCTGTATAACCGAGATGCTGAAGTCTTTCAAAGCTCGTCATGACATGGTAGTTAGTGGCTTGAATGCGATCGATGGTATTTCCTGCCTTAAAGGTGATGGGACTTTCTATGCCTTTGCGGATATGCGTGGGCTAATTTCAAGAATTGACGGTGTCGAAACCGATGTCCAGCTGGCAGAGTTCCTCATCGAAAAGATCGGGATTGCGCTGGTACCCGGGTCTGCCTTTGGTTCTGAGGGCTATATGCGTCTATCTTTTGCAACCAGCGATGAAAACCTGAAAGCCGCCCTGCAACGTCTCGCAAGTATCTAGGATATTTCCTATAGCAATATAGGAATTTTCCTACAAAAACTGTCCAGCTATCCTTACAGGCTGACACTATCAAAATTAATCAGTTCAGATACTATTAAATCAACAAGGATGTGGGGGGTTGACATGGATGTCGCCGCTTTCATATCCCGTGGCGACATGGTTCGTTACCACGGGATTTTCAATTATGGACCAGGTAAAAATTCCGGTTTTACCTTGCTGGAATTACTTATCGCGGTAGTCGTTTTTTGCTGTCATATCGGGTATTGGTGCCCCTTCTTTTCTACAATTTCTGGCTTCAAATAGAACCACCCCTGATATAAATAGTCTTGTCGGAATAATGGCATTAGCACGGTCAGAAGCTATCAAACGTGGTCTCTCAACCGCCCTCTGTCAAAGTAAAAACTAGCCTGTCATGTGAATCATCTGGCAACTGGTCTGATGGCTGGATACTGTTTATAGATCCAACAACAAAACACTTGATGAAAATGAACTGTTGCTTTACACCGGGCAAAAGATTTCTGGAAATAGCCGGATTACATTTAAAGGTGCTTTCGGTATCGATGGCTATATTAAATATAAACCTGATGGTTCAGCTTTTCCCAATGGCACTTTTACTGTTTGCCAGGAAAAATATCCGACCTTGTCTAAGGCACTGATTGTTTTTCGCACAGGCCGCCTAAGACAGAATGAGAAAACTTCCCAGGGTAACCCTATAAATTGCTCATAAATCCAGTGGTAATCTGGTGAAAAGCAGTTGACCAGAGGGCATCGCATCAGTACCATACACGCCTCATTTCCCCGGTAGCTCAGTTGGTAGAGCAAATGACTGTTAATCATTGGGTCGCTGGTTCGAGCCCGGCCCGGGGAGCCAAACATTAAAAACCTGAACTGAGATGTTCGGGTTTTTTTATACCGGTCATTTTTACAATGGGCTGTTAAAAGTCATCCATAGCTTTTACCCTTGATGCGACCACCATGGATAGCGGAAATGATGAAAATGGAGGAGCAGTTTTCAGTCGTTCGGTTTGCAAAAGCAAACTATCGAGCCCACGTCTGATATTTTCTACGAGCCACATATAAAAAAACCGGTTCCTTTGAACCGGTTTTTTCATGCCATGAGAACTCGATCAATTTACCAGATCAATGCCTGACAAATAGTTTTTGAACGCCTGGCTCAGTTCATCATGCTTGAAAGCATACTCGACGTTAGCCTGAAGATATCCCAGTTTACTGCCACAATCATAGCGTTTGCCCGTAAATGCATGGGCTAATACTGTTTCTTTGCGCAGTAATTCTGCAATGGCATCCGTTAACTGAATTTCACCACCCGCTCCTTTGCCAGTGGTTTTGAGTATATTGAAAATTTCCGGGGTTAAGACATAACGACCCACAACTGCCAGGTTCGAGGGTGCATCTTCCGGTTTGGGTTTTTCTACAATACCAGTTACTTTTGTCACACCCTCACTTTCATCAAAACTAACTACCCCGTATTTTTCTGTTTCTTTATGAGGTACGGTTTCCACACCCAGTACACTGCAGTTGTGCTTATCATAGAGTTTAACCATTTGTGACAGGCATGCCTGCTTGCCCCCATCAATCAGATCATCTGCCAGGATTACAGCTACTGGTTCCTTATCGACTGCAGGTTCGGCACATAACACCGCGTGCCCCAAACCAAGTGCTTCAGCCTGTCGAATATAAATACATGAGACATGTTCGGGAACAATACTTCTTACAATTTCAAGCAACGCATCTTTGTTACGCTGTTCAAGCTCAGTTTCCAGTTCGTATGCCTTATCAAAATGATCCATGATGGCATTTTTAGTTCTACCAGTAACAAAGATCATTTGCTCAACACCTGCATCCAGTGCTTCTTCAACTGCATACTGTATAAGCGGCTTATCAACTATCGGTAACATTTCCTTCGGGATAGCTTTTGTTGCCGGAAGAAAACGTGAACCGAGGCCGGCAACCGGGAAAATTGCTTTTTTGATTTTCATACTTATTCCTTTATGTAAACCTGTTTACCACGACCAATAGCATAATATGTGAAACCATAGTCATCCATCGTTTCCTGTTGATAAATATTTCGCCCATCAAAAATAACGGGTTGTTTAAGCTTGCTTTTAATAAGATCAAAATCCGGACTCTGGAAAATATGCCACTCTGTCATTAACACCAGGACATCTGCATCTTCTAGCACGTCATCAGGAGAATCACATAAAACCAGGTCGTCCCGCTGACCATATATACGTGTGGTTTCTTCCATTGCTTTCGGATCATGCGCTTTTACAATAGCCCCTTCTTCCCAGAGTTTTTCCATTAATACACGACTCGGTGCTTCGCGCATATCATCGGTATTTGGTTTAAATGATAACCCCCACAAGGCAATCGTCTTTCCTTTCAAATCGTCATTAAAATGGTGTTTAATTTTCTCAAACAACACCTGTTTCTGATGATAATTGACCTTCTCAACACTTTCCAGCAACTCTGCCTCATACCCAAACTCATGGGCAGTACGTACCAGTGCATTCACATCTTTTGGAAAACAGGAGCCACCATATCCCGGACCAGCATAAATAAAATGATACCCGATACGGCTATCAGCACCGATACCTATTCTTACATGCTCAATATTGGCACCGGTACGTTCCGCTATATGGGACAGCTCATTCATAAAGCTGATCTTGGTGGCTAACATTGCGTTTGCCGCATACTTGGTAAGTTCGGCGGAACGAATATCCATAGCGATTAACCGATCATGATTACGATTAAACGGCGCATACAGGGAGCGCATCAGGTCTTCCGTCTTTTCATTATCCACCCCAATAACAATACGGTCTGGTTTCATAAAGTCAGTAATCGCTGCCCCTTCTTTCAGAAACTCAGGATTTGATACCACATCAAAATCCAAGCTTGATTTACGGGCATCAAGTTGTTCCTTAACCGCAACTTTAACTTTATCGGCAGTACCTACAGGTACTGTTGATTTATCAATGATAACTTTATAGTCATCCATGTATTGACCAATACTCTCTGCGACAGCAGTTACATATTGTAAATCAGCAGAGCCGTCTTCATCAGGGGGAGTTCCAACTGCAATAAACTGGAACAAGCCATGTTTTACGCCCTCGGCCACGTCTGTGGTAAATGCAAGTGTGCCTGCTTGCTGGTTTTTGATAACCAGTTCATCCAGTCCTGGCTCATAAATTGGTATATCAGCATTTTTTAAGCGCTCGATTTTTTCTTCATCAATATCAACACAAAGCACATCATTACCGACATCCGCCAGGCAGACGCCAGTCACTAACCCTACATATCCTGAACCAAATACTGTGACTTTCATCCCATGTTCCTTAACTCAATTAAAGTCAATTTTAAAGCCCTGTATTATTTCATCCAGGCTGACGTTTGGCAAAAGAAAAGTACTTATGTCCCAGGTAGCTGGTGATCACGGGTACAGCCAGGCCTGCCAGGTGGGCTACTTCTTCCGGATAAAAATTAAATTCAAAGTATGGAAATACGTATTCTGCCAGGCCTACGCTAATCAACCAGACCTGGATCACTGCTAACAGATTCACCAGTGAAAAATAAAATAATTCATGCCCCGGGTGTTTCCCGCTAGCTTCAAATACTACCGCCCTGGACAAAACATAGGCAGTAATCATACCTACCAAATATGCCACAATGATTGCAACACGAAATGACATCCATTCGCTAAAAATAATTCGGGCAATAAAATTAACCAGTGCAGCAAACCCACCCACCAACAGAAATCTTGTAAATTCGGAGGTCAGCAGAAATTTCATTTAATACCCTGTTGATATTCTCTTGCCATCTGCTTACCCACATTAACACTCTCGGAAATAGAACGATCTTCAGGGTAATAATAAGAAGTGTCTGCAACAAAAAGTCCATCAATCTCCGTTTTAACAGGTGGTAAACAATCTTTAAATCCTGGCGGACAAATGGGCTGTGCAAAACCATAACGTGAGGCATGAACAGACTCGATCTCTTCATCCTTTAACTGGGGATCAATAAGTTTGAGGTATTCTGTTGCTTCTTTAATAAAGAATTCGTTGTTTTCCTTGTACTTTGGCAAATCTCGAGGCATATAATAAGGTACGTAAACAATATTATGTGGTAATTCACGCAAGTTTGAATATTCAATTAAACCAGGAATTTCAAAACGCTCATCACTGATATTCAGCCAGAAGTTTCTCGTTAACGGCCTTTTAAGTTTAAACAGCACACATACCACGCCCATATTCTCGATCGACAGATAGGCATCAAGATATGATTTCGGCATGTCGGGTATTAATCTTGGCACAAAGGGTAAAGGCACAGTACTGAAAACCGCATCATATTCCTCAATACCATGTTTCAGACTTATCGAAGTGACCGTACCATGCTCGATATTTACCCTCTCAACAGGTGTGTTGAGATTAATATGTCCTCCCAGTTGTTTTATCCTGGCTTCAAGAACATTTAGCAATGCTTCAGAGCCACCTTCCAGGTACCCCATTTGCTCCTGCAACATACTTTTTCGTGATTGCCCTACCCGGCGAATTCGCGCCCATATCCAGGCCGCTGATAAATTGTCGCGAAACTTGAAAAATTTTAAATCAAACAGGCGCTTCCAGAGGATATTATAGGCATCTTGACCTATCCATTTTTGTATCCACTCTGATGCTTCCAGTTCATCCAGGTGCTGCCATTTCTTTAGCTTGGTTGAGAAGAACATATGCAAACCATAGCGAAGTTTGGCAATCATACTTAAGCCAGGGAACTTCATTAACGCAAATGGATTACCCCAGTCATGCAATTCACCGTCATAATAATAACCCATATAGGTATCACGCCATTTTAATAAATGATGTATCTCAAGCTCATGCAATAACTCAAACAGGTAATCATCAGGTTTACATATAAAATGGTAATATCGTTCAATACTCAGTCCATCGAAATCAAAATGAGCAGCCATACCTCCGACTCGATCATCTGCTTCATAGAGATCGACTTCATGACCATTCTTGAGATTTTCATACGCACAGGCTAGGCCCATGACTCCTGCACCTATTACCGCTATCTTTGCCATTTTGATAACCTAAAATTTTAATATGTACTTTGAATATACTGGATGCTGAAAGGTTTCCTTGATCGCCTCAGCAAACGGAGTTGGCTTAACGTCAAAGATTTTATCCCAGTCGATCACATCAAATTCATCACACGCGACAAGTGCTTTTAACTGATCAGCCGTGAAAGGTGGATCACTATCAAATACTGCCCAGACTTTTAACAGTATCCAGAAAAGTCGATAAGGAATATGCAGGATGAACGTTCGTGACTTTACAGATTTTCTAATTTCGCGAATAATATCCACATAATCAATTTCTTCCTTACCGGTAATATCATAGATCTTATTAGCTGGCTGTTTCTCAACACAGGCGATGATAATTTTACAAAAATCTTTTACATACAGTGGTTGGCGCATGTAACGACCATGGCCTGGGATTGGAAACACCGGAATATTTTGCATGAAGCGTGATAGCCAGCCAAGATGTTTACTATCAAACCAGCCAAACATCAGTGTTGGCCTTAGCACACAGTAAGGTAACCCGCTTTCAAGAACCATACGTTCCTGTTCTTTCTTGGTGTTGGTGTAATCATCATCGGCAACCGATTCAACAACCGATGAACTGATGTGAACCAAATATTCAATTCCTGCCTTGTTTGCCGTCTCCAGCATGAGTTCTGTTGAACGTATGTTATTACGTACAAAATCATCAGAGGCTTTTGACCCGATCTGTGCCTGTAGCATCACCAGGACATCACCGGCTTGTAACAGTGATTGCCATTCACCTTCCCTGGAGATATCAGCCTCGACAACAGTAATATCGGGATGTAATTCACGCAGGGTCGCCGTATTTTGTGGGTGCTTATCAATCGCAATAATATTGGCGTATCCCTGCTCTTTTAACAACAGGATAAGATTCTGACCCACCAGGCCTGCGGCACCAGGGATAACTATTCGTTTAGAATGCATTAATTTAAAACCACTATAGACTTAATTTCTTGAAGATTTTTTCTGGAATGAGTTTTATGACCAGCATAATCCATTTCCAGAACCATGGCAGATAAACAACATCCTTTTGCTTTATTATTGCTTTATAAATCCCTTTCGCAATGAAATCTGGCCTGACCCATAACATGCCTTTGGTAAACTCTTTTGTCATCGGTGTATCAACAAACCCGGGCTTTATAGTCAGAACGCTAACATTTGCTGAAGCTAACCGGTTTCTTAACCCTTGCAGGTATAAAGTTAACGCACCCTTGGCTGCGCCATACACATAATTACTTTGCCTGCCGCGATCACCGGCCACAGATGAAATAACAGCGATCTGTCCCTGTTTCTTTTCAGAAAAAATATTTGCAACTATAGTCAATAATGAAATAACACTTAACAGGTTTATATTGAGTTCATTGTATGTCTGTTCAAAACTCTGTTCACAAGCCTTTTGATCTGACAAGGTTCCATAGGCAACCAGGGCTACGCCAAAGTCACCAAATTTTGTTTTAATTTCAGTAAAAAGCTCTGTATGTTTCTTACTATCAGCAAGATCCGTATCAATAGACACAACTCTCTCTGCCCCACTGACTTTTAAATCATCTTCGATTATGCTCAGCTTCTCTTTGTTTCGAGCCACCAGGCAGCATTCATAACCTTCACCGGCAAAAAGTTTTAATGTTGCCTGGGCAATGGCTGAAGTTGCGCCAAATACAACAATTTTTTTACTACTGTCCATTTACTCTACGCCAGAAGTTTGATGAGAAAGCCGGGTCGATGAAGTTTTGAAATTCACTTGCTGCCGGGTAATATTGTACAAAATTTTCGCCTGCCATACAGGCATCTTTGGCTGGATAAATGGCTCCTCCAGCGTCAGCAACAATGGCTTCCAGTTCGTTGAACAACCTTTGTGTTACTTTCCCCCTGAAAGGAAAGTCTAATGCCAGGGTTACGCCCCTCCTGGGAAAAGACATCATCCCCGGTGATATCGGATCACCAAACACTTTGAGCACAGCAAGAAATGAGCCCATACCTGAATCCACTATCTTGCCTAGCATTTCACTTGTGGTTTTATGGGCATCCCGGATGGGAACAACACTCTGAAACTGGAGGAATCCATTCGCACCATATAACCGGTTCCAGTTTCCTATGCGATCCAGTGGATAAAAAAACGGGATTAAATCTTTGGTAAATGCAGATTTTTTCTGCCAATGCTTATTATATATAGTGTTGTTAAATAACTTTACCGAGTACTTGTTTAACAGGCGTCCATATATATTAAAAGGCACACTCATCTGCCCTTTCTTCAAACTGTGAGTGCTAAGTTTGCCATCATCAGAATGATTGCCTCGATAAAAAATACCCCGCCCTTTTCTTGTCGTGCAATCTATCCATGAAACGGTGTATTCCCAATCAACATCTGAAGCATTTGATATCTCGAAAAACTCTTCAATAGATGAATATCGCAATGACTCTCCAGAGATACTGGAAGAAGAAATTGGTTTTAATTGGATTTCAGCCCAGGTAATTAGCCCTGTCAGGCCAAGGCCAGAAATTGTTGCATGAAAAAAATCCTGGTTGTCATCGGGTGAACAGAAAAGACGTTCTCCATCACTGCGCAGTAATTCAAGCGCGCGAACATGACTTCCAAATGTTCCTGCCCGGTGATGATTTTTGCCATGAACGTCATTGGCAATGGCTCCACCCACAGAAATAAACCGGGTACCTGGTGTAACGGGCAAGAACCAGCCCGCCGGTATCACTAGTTTTAAAATCTCATCGAGGGTCACCCCGGCCTCACAACAAAGTACCCCATTTTCTTTATCAAAGCGTATAAAGTGGTTTAATTGTTCAGTATCAAGAATAATCCCCTTGTCATTCAGGCAGACATCGCCATAACTACGACCCTGACCATAAGGTAACAAGGAATCATAGCCTTCTGGTAATAAACAGTTACGCCATTCCTGAATTTTTCCCTGTTGATTAACTTTGGGGTATCGGCCCCAGGACTGGTAATTTTTCATTCGTTAAAGAGCCAGTATGATTGCAAGAATACAACTGGCCAGTACCAACAGGCTGTCACGATCATGGATGGCATACATGACAGGATCCTCATTCATATTTCCCCTGAAAGTCACCAGCCAGATCCTGCTAATCCAGAACAGTACCGAAACCGATACCAGCCATAACCAGTTTGGCTGAGAGTAATGAATAATGACAGCTTCATCATTTATGTATAAACCAATAACCAGTACTGAGAGATAACCACTGACAATTCCCAGGTTAAGTAATAAAGGCATATCGCTCTTTAGATAACCACGTCCTTTCACCATTTCTGCGGAAATATTTTTTAATTCTGAATATCGCTTCACCAGTGCCAGACTTAAAAAGATAAACAGTGAAAATACCAGTAGCCAGAAGGAAACCTCGACGCCCGAAGCGATGCCACCGGCAATAAGGCGAAAAGTGTAGAGGCCTGAAAGTAATAAAACATCAATAAGTACAATACGTTTAAATATAAAAGAATAAAGAGATGTAATAGTCAAATAGGCAAGAAGGACGTAAACAAAAGGCCAACTTACAAACCAGGCAATAATTACCGCAAGAACAAATAGAAAAACAGATAGCCCCCAACCAAACGAGACAGATAGTTGTCCTGACGCGATCGGTCTGTTTCGTTTTGTTGGGTGCTGCTTATCTGCTTCGATATCAACAATATCATTAATAATGTACACCGCCGAGGCACACAGGCTATACGACAGAAACGCGATCAAGGTACTGAAAAACATTTGTTGGTTGAACAAGTTATGAGACAGAATCAATGGTACAAACAATAGTGAGTTTTTTGCCCATTGGTGTACGCGCATAGCACGCAACACAATGTGTGTTGATTTAACCATTCTGCTTTCTCATCACTTTTGCTGAAAAAAGAAAAAGGACGCAAATTGCGTCCTTTTCTAGGATATAGAAAACAGGCTAACTGTTTCAATTGTTTTTTACTTTTGGAGTACTAATTCTGAGATCTGCTCGATTTTTCTCCAGTAATTTATTGCCAATTCCTTTCACTTTGACAATATCATCAACACGTTTAAATGGTCCATGTGTTTTGCGGTAATCAACAATTGCCTGTGCTTTCTTGGCTCCGATACCCTTGATATTTTCTGCTAATGACTTAATGTCGGCTGTATTAATATTGACTGGCTCAGCCTGGGCATAGAATGAAAATGCCGAAATTCCTATTATAATCAACAAGTTAGTTAGTATTTTTTTCATCATTGAGACTCCTTTCTCGTTGAATTATTCAGAAGAATTATAAAATCAGGTACATAAGCAAACAACCTTTTGCGCTATCAGCAATTTCTGAAAGTGATGTAAGAAAATACTTACAAAGAAACAAGTTCAGCACTGATAGTTTCTAGTGCTGATACAGGATCATCTGACTGGGTAATGGGGCGGCCAATTACCAGGTAATCTGAACCCATCGCGATGGCTTCCGCAGGACTCATCACACGTTTTTGGTCACCCTTGGCACTATTAGCAGGACGAATGCCTGGAGTTACCAGTTTGAATCCAGTGGAACGCTGGCTTCTTAACATGCTGACTTCCTGTGGTGAGCACACTACTCCATCAAGTCCGGAATCCTCTGCCAGCGCTGCCAGACGTGCGACATTTCCAGCGGGGTCATCTGGCAAGCCTATTTCAGTAATATCTTCCTGTCCCATACTGGTAAGAATAGTGACAGCTATGAGAAATGGCCGGGCCTGTTTGTTAGCCAGTGCCTCCATGGCTGCTGTCATCATCTTACGTCCACCCATTGCATGGACATTCACCATCCATACTCCTAGCTCGGCTGCTACAGAACAGGCATTGGCGACGGTATTTGGGATATCATGAAATTTAAGATCAAGAAAAACATCAAAATCTTTTTTAACCAGACTCTCAACAAAGCCTGGACCTTCGGCAGTAAATAATTCTTTGCCGACTTTTAATTTACATAAACTCGCATCAATTCGTTCAACAAATGCATTGGCCTGTTTTGCATCAGGATAATCGAGCGCAACAATAATTTTAGACTCATTCGTCATATTCTTTCTTTACCTGTTATTCACCTTCAACACCATGTATGGGTTTAATGGTACTCCACTGCTTACAGCCAGGACACTGCCAATGCATCGCCTTTGCGTGGAAACCACAGGACTGACATTGATAGACCGGGTTATTATCAAGTATCTGGCTGGTTACATTTTTAAGAATTTGTAATTTTTCTTTAGTACTGTCTTTTGCCTGTTCGATATTCAGATCGATCAGGCGATCCATGCCACGAACTGAGGGGCGATGTTCTAGGAAATCAACAATAAATTCCGCAGCGCTCTTTTCACCTTCCTGTTGTTTAATTAAATCCGAAATCAATAACATAATGGAAATGCTGTCGTGCTTATTAAGTATTTCCTGTAAATAAACAATATATTCACTATCTTTACCTAATGCTCGGTAACAATCCAGCAAGGACATGATTACTTCAGGCAGATATTCTGCATCCTGCTGTTCAATTCTTTTATAAGCTTTGATTGCGGTTTTGTAATTTCCATTATCTTTTTCAATATCCCCTTCAAGTATGCTGGCTCTGGCACAATCCTTATCAGTTGCCAATGCACGTTTTACCAGTTTGAGTGCTTTGCCACGTTCCCCTTCACCATAGGCTTTTTCTGCCAACTCGCAATAATAATGTGCCACCAATGGATTAAAGTTCTGATTTGCTTTGACAGCCAGTTTCTGTACTACAACAATGGCTTTATCCCATTCTTTTTCTTGTTGATATATCTCAATTAATTGCTGCAGAGCCGAGGAACTGTGGATTTCATCTTCCGCCAGGTCAGAGAACAATGCCTCTGAACGGTCCAGCAGGCCTGCGCTCATGTAATCCTGTGCTAGTTCATATAAGGCGTGAGCTCGTTGTGGCTTTGTCAGGGTAGGACGTGCTATCAAATTCTGGTGTATTCGAATGGCCCGGTCTACTTCACCACGTTTTCTGAATAAACTGCCCAGTGCCAAATGCGTTTCAACTGTTTCTGTATCCACTTCCAGCATCTGGATAAACAGGTCGATTGCCTTGTCTGGTTGTTCGTTTAACAGGTAATTAAGGCCGGTAATGTATTTTGACGGAAGATCATCACATTGACGTACTGTGTTCTTGTTGTATTTTTTATATGCCATCCACCAGCCAGAGAAAGCCGCGATTGGAAGTAAGAGAAACAATACCTCGGTCATGATCAATGTTCGTCCTTGATCGGCAGGGTACGCAGATTTTTCAGCTCTTTTTCCGAGAGCTCGGTCAGTTTTCTGAGTTTGGCTTTTTCACGTTTTAATTTGACGATAACACCTGCACTGGCAATAACACCCAGGATTGCTCCCGTAATGATGGCTATTATCAATACTAGTGAGAGAGGGATATCTTTTTCGCCAAAATAATAATGAAGGGTAACCGGATCAGCATTCAATACGGCAAACAGGATCCCAATAATAAGCAGGATCAGAGAAAAAATAATGTAGGTTAAGCGAATCATGTCTACCCCTTATTACTTAATGCGTCCCCTTGAAATAAAAAACGGCATAAGGTGCGCCCTTATGCCGTATAATAATCAAACTGATCCTTATGTCAAAATCAGTTTACAATTTCCACGCGCTGCATGCTTTCATTAACACGTTCACGCATTTCCTTGCCTGGTTTAAAGTGCGGTACATACTTTGCAGCCAGTTCTACTGAGTCACCGGTTTTCGGATTCCGGCCAGTACGCGGGGGTCGGTAATGCAACGAGAAACTGCCAAAGCCGCGAATTTCAATTCGCTCTCCGCTGGAAAGCGTTGTGCCCATATGTTCAAGCATGGTCTTAACGGCCAACTCGACATCCTTATACGCCAACTGTGTTTGTTTTTGTGCCAGGATTTCAATCAACTCTGATTTTGTCATTATTATTGTCCGTATTGTTATTTTTAAAATAAGGCACCCCTTTTTTCGGGGTGCCTGTACTTCTTTACAGCTTAGCTATCACTATCCATCTGCTCTTTTAGCAGGTCACCTAAAGTAGTAGTTGCTGCTGCTGAGCCTTTGTTCAGTTCGCTCATCGCTTCCTTCTCATCATCTGTATCTTTCGCTTTAATTGAAAGATTTACAGTACGATTCTTGCGATCAACACCAATGAACTTGGCTTCCACTTCATCACCTTCATTAAGGATGGAGCGTGCGTCTTCTACCCGGTCACGTGACAGTTCAGAAGCACGCAAGTAGCCTTCAACGTCATCACCTAAATCAATGACAGCACCCTTGGCATCAACTTCCCTAACTGTTCCTTTAACGATAGCACCTTTCTTGTTGGCTGCAACAAAATTAGAGACAGGATCCTGTTCTAATTGCTTGATACCTAAAGAAATTCGCTCACGTTCCGGGTCAACGGAAAGTACGATAGCTTCAATTTCATCGCCTTTCTTGTAGTTACGAACGGCTTCTTCACCTTCCTCATTCCAGGAAATGTCAGACAGGTGAACCAGGCCATCAATACCACCGTCCATACCTATGAAGATACCGAAATCAGTGATTGATTTGATAGTACCGGTAACTCGGTCACCCTTGTTGTGCGTACCACCGAAGGCTTCCCATGGATTTTCCTGGCACTGCTTCATACCCAGTGAGATACGACGGCGTTCCTCATCGATATCCAGAACCATGACTTCAACTTCATCACCCAGTTGAACAACTTTGCTTGGGTGGATGTTTTTGTTGGTCCAGTCCATTTCAGATACGTGAACCAGACCTTCAACGCCTTCTTCCAGTTCAACAAAGCAACCGTAATCAGCAATGTTGGTAACTTTACCAAACAGACGTGTATGCTCCGGGTAACGACGTTCGATATCAACCCATGGATCATCGCCAGTTTGTTTCAAGCCTAATGAAACACGCATTTTTTCCTTATCAAACTTCAGGACACGTACATCGATTTCATCACCGACTTCCACGATTTCGCTTGGATGCTTAACACGTTTCCAGGCCATATCAGTAATGTGTAACAAGCCATCTACACCACCCAGATCAACAAAGGCACCGTAATCGGTAAGGTTCTTGACCACACCTTTTACGACTGCACCTTCTTCCAGGCTCTCCAGCATCTTGTCACGGTCGGCACTGCCCTCTGCTTCAACAACAGCACGGCGAGAGACAACTACGTTGTTACGACGGCGATCCAGTTTGATCACCTTGAATTCAAGTTCTTTACCTTCCAGGTAGCTGGTATCGCGTACCGGACGGACATCTACCAGGGAACCTGGCAGGAAAGCACGGATATCATTCAGATCGACAGTAAAGCCACCTTTGACTTTATCAGTAATAATACCGATCACTGTTTCACCAGCCTCGTGGGCAGCTTCCAATCTGGTCCAGGTTTCAGCACGTTTGGCTTTTTCACGGGATAAACGTGTCTCACCAAATCCATCTTCAACTGTATCCAGTGCAACTTCTACTGCATCGCCGACATTAACGCCGACTTCACCATTTTCGTTATAGAACTGGCTGGCAGGAATAACACCTTCAGATTTTAAACCGGCATTAACAACAACAAAATCATCATTAACCTGGACAACAGTACCGGTAATAATAGAACCAGGACGCAATTGCGTCTTGTTTAAACTTTCTTCAAATAATTCAGCAAAGCTTTCGCTCATTTCATTTTTCGCCTGGGGTCGAGAATGACCCAGTTAACCGCAGGTGGAGCCGCGGGGTTAGTTAAACACACGTTGCTACAGGGCGTAGCAAACAAGCCTATTCAATTTCTCCAAAACCTTGCTGACAAAGCTGCAATACTTTACTGGTAACCTCATCAATGCTCATTTCAGAGGTATCCAGTACCACCGCATCATCGGCAGGTACTAACGGTGAGACTGCCCGTTTTGAATCTCGTTCATCGCGTTCAGCTATCTCCGCTTGGAGGTCGGCAAGATTAGCACTAATTCCCTTTTCTTTCAACTGTTTATGGCGTCGCAAGGCCCTTTCAGCCGCGCTGGCGGTAAGAAAAACTTTTACCTTTGCCCCGGGAAACACCACGGTACCCATGTCTCGACCATCTGCAACCAGCCCCGGAGGGTGGGCAAAATCACGTTGCCGCTGCAGTAAGGCTGTCCTGACCTCGGCAATAGCCGCCACTTTGGAGGCATTATTTCCGGCTGTTTCAGTGCGAATGTCGTCGGTAACTTCCTCACCCTCGAGCAATACTTCCGTTTTCAGACCATTTTCCGATACAGAAAACACCACATCGAGGTTTTCTGCGTAAGTCACCAATGCGGCAATATCGTTAAAATTGATGCCTCGGCGCTGCGCTCCCAGGGCAACCAGTCGATACAATGCGCCACTATCAAGCATGTGCCAACCCAGCTTTTGGGCCACTAAGGCACTTATAGTGCCCTTACCGGAGCCGGAGGGGCCGTCAATGGTTAAAACTGGAACATCATTCATTCGTTTTCACGGCCATAAACATCGTCAAATCGAGTAATATCATCTTCACCCAGATAACTGCCTGACTGGACTTCGATAATTTCCAACGGGATAGTGCCAGGATTTTCCAGTCGATGTTTCATGCCAATGGGGATATAAGTCGATTCATTTTCACCAACCAGGAATACCTCTTCGCCCCTGGTAACTTTTGCAGTGCCTGTTACCACTACCCAGTGTTCTGCCCGGTGATGATGCATCTGTAAAGACAGGGCCGCTCCCGG
>JARRJY010000027.1:0-36186 GCA_037388705.1 Gammaproteobacteria bacterium | reverse complement strand
GTGGTAAATGAAGCTGGTGGTGGTACTAGCCATAACGTCGTAAGTGTAGCCATCACTCCATAACCAAGTAAAAAAAGCCCTTTCAGTAATGAAAGGGCTTTTTCTTTAATCTTGGATTATTGTTAACCTTTCAGAGCAAGTACATCCATCATGTCATAAAGACCAGGCTTGTGCTGCATCACCCAGCTCGCGGCACGTACCGCGCCATTGGCAAACGTCATGCGACTTGTTGCCTTGTGGGTAATTTCCACGCGCTCACCAATATCGGCAAACATCACGGTATGCTCACCGACAATGTCACCGGCACGAATGGTTTCAAAACCAATAGTGCCACGATCACGTTCACCGGTATTACCTTCACGACCATACACGGCGCATTCTTTTAAATCACGCCCCAGCGCATCAGCAACCACTTCACCCATACGTAACGCGGTACCAGAGGGTGCATCAATCTTGTGACGATGATGGGCTTCGATCACTTCAATATCCACGTCATCACCCATGACGCGTGCCGCCATATCCAGTAATTTCAAACACAGGTTGACGCCAACACTCATGTTTGGTGCAAACACCACGCTGATATCATTTGCTGCATCACTAATCTGCTGCTTCTGTTCATCGCTAAAACCGGTGGTACCAATGACGATACTTTTTCCCGCCTTGCGACAAGCTTTTAGATTGGCCAGCGTCACTTCAGGTCGAGTGAAGTCAATCAATACATCAAAGTCGTCGGTGACTTTATTGATATCATCAACTATCGCAACTTCAAGTTTACCAACACCGGCAATTTCCCCGGCATCAGCACCGATCGCTGAACTACCCGGTCTTTCCAGGGCAACACTCAGCTGGGTATTCTCATTGGCATGTGTCGCTTCAATCAGGGCTTTGCCCATACGACCACTGGCACCGGTAATGGCTACGTTAATCATGATGATCTTTCTCCGTAAATACTGGCGCGTATTGTAACGGAATGGATTATTTTTTGGGTTTTATTTTATTAAGAATAGTGTCGAAACGGCCAGGTTTGTTTTTTTCTGCTTCCTCTTCTTCTTTAAGTCGCCTTTCGGCTTCGGCCAGCTCTTCTGCTCTTTGCTTTTCAGCTTCTTCGAGAAATTTACGAATTTGTTCCTTGGCGGAATCATCAATTTCGAGTTTCAGGAAGTCATCATTTTCACGGATCAAATACTTGGCCAGCCTGTCCAGGAACTCTTCATTGAGTTGTTCTTTATTCAGTACATGTTTGACGGAACCGGGTCTTTCCACATTTCTCAGGATCAGGTCGACACGTGCGTTGGGGACATCGCCGACAAAGTTGACTGAACCATGAACCGGGCCCTGAACAGTAAATGTTGAATGAACCAGCTTGAAATCACTGTCTTTACGGTCGCGACGATCATACTTGACCTTATAGCTTTTCAGTAGCTCGGTGTAATCTTCAATTTTTTCCTGACCATTGACTTCAACTTCGATGGGTTCCGGAAATTGACATTCAAAATTAAGCATCACGTTCCTGGTAGTCTGGGTACTATCAATCACCAGCTTGTAATTTTGCTGTTCCAAGTCTGTTTTTTCATTACCGGGTAACAGGGGATACCGTGCGATGCTGGGCTGTTCAAGGAAATTAAGATGCTCAATCAACTCGTTGAAGTATTTGTAGATATCGAGCATTTGCGGATGAATTTCATCCTGGTATCGTTGTTCCAGTTCCTGCTGAGAAAGAGCGGCTTGTTCTTCAGTCGCTTTCTTTTCCTCAGTTTTCTTTTTTAAATCGTCGAGCAAGCCCATATTCTCAACTCTTTTTTATTATAACTTGTTAATAATTATAGAAGATTGTTCTCTAGAATTTCATATCCTCAAAGAATTTCTTCACCCCGTCTAACCAGTTAGATGCTTTCGGACTGTGATTAACACTGTCCCCTTGCAAGGAATCTTCGAATTCCTTGAGTAATTCTTTTTGTTTCTTAGTCAGGTTAACGGGCGTTTCCACAGAAACTTTACATAATAAATCACCATTAACATTGCCACGAACCGACCTGACGCCTTTGCCGCGCAGTCGGAAAAGCTTGCCTGATTGCGTCTCCGCCGGGATTTTCAGTTTGACACGTCCGTCCAGGGTTGGCACTTCCAACTCACCACCCAGCGTCGCAGTTACAATGCTAACAGGAACCTCGCAAAACAGATCGCTGCCATCACGCATGAAAATAGGATGTTCACGCACATGCATGTGCACATAGAGATCACCCGGGGGACCACCATTTTCACCCATTTCGCCTTCCCCGCTCAGGCGAATGCGATCGCCGTTATCCACCCCGGCCGGGACTTTGACGGAGAGCGTCTTGGTTTTTTCGGTACGGCCAGAACCATGACATTTGCCGCAGGGATCGGTGATTATCTTGCCACTACCATGACAGTGTGGACAGGTTTGCTGCAAGGAGAAAAAGCCCTGCTGCATACGCACCTGTCCGGCACCACCGCAGGTGGAGCATGTCGTTGGCTCCGTGCCTTTCTTGGCACCACTACCGCCACATTCATCACAGGCTTCATGACTGGGGATCTTGATATTAACACTCGTGCCCTTCACAGCTTCTTCCAGTGACAGCTCGAGGTTATAGCGTAGGTCGGCACCACGATAAACGCGCTGGCCACCGTGACCACCACCACCGCCAAAGATATCACCAAAAACATCACCAAAAATATCGCTGAAGCTGGCGCCACCGCCAAAGCCGGCACCACCGCCCATGCCGGCAGAAGGATCAACGCCGGCGTGACCAAACTGATCATAGGCCGCCCTTTTCTGGCTATCACTCAGAACATCATAGGCTTCCTTGGCTTCTTTAAATTTTTCAAGTGCTTCATCATTGTCGGGGTTACGATCAGGATGATATTTCATCGCCAAACGTTTAAAGGCTTTCTTGATTTCAGCCTCACTGGCATTTTTGGAGACATCCAGCACTTCGTAATAATCGCGTTTCGACATAATGATCTAACTTCTTGTTGGCTAAATAACACTTAACTATACATAGCGAGGCCGGGAACAGTTTCCACCGAACCCAGCCACACTTACTTCATCTAAATAGCGTACCGCTATTTATGGCTTACTTTTTCTTGTCGTCGACTTCTTCGAACTCGGCATCAACAACATCATCAGCCTTCGCTTCGGCATCATCGGCACCTGGTGCACCTTCTGCGCCAGCGGCCTGTTCGGCATAAAGTTTCTGTGCCATGCTGGCTGAAGCTTCGCTAAGCGCCTTGGTCTTGGCTTCGATATCATCCCTGTTATCGTCCTTCAGTGCCTCTTCGAGATCCTTGATAGCGGCTTCAATCGCAGTCTTCTCAGACTCTTCAACCTTGTCGCCTAATTCATCCATGGATTTCCTGGTCGCATGAATCAGATTATCCGCCTGGTTGCGAACGTTAACCATTTCCTGGAACTTCTTGTCTTCATCCGCATGCGCTTCGGCGTCTTTCACCATTTGTTCTACTTCTTCGTCCGATAGACCACTGGATGCTTTGATTACGATAGACTGTTCCTTGCCGGTACCTTTATCTTTCGCTGATACGTTCAGAATACCATTCGCGTCAATATCTAGGGTTACCTCGATTTGCGGTACGCCACGTGGCGCAGGTGGGATATCCGTCAGATCAAATCGACCCAGCGATTTATTCGCGTCGGCACGTTCACGTTCACCTTGTAAGACATGAACAGTTACCGCGTTCTGGTTATCATCCGCTGTTGAGAACACCTGGTTTGCCTTGGTAGGGATCGTAGTGTTCTTTTCAATCAGCTTGGTCATGACACCACCAAGTGTTTCGATACCCAGTGATAAAGGTGTTACATCTAACAGCAGTACGTCTTTGACATCACCACCTAATACACCACCCTGGATCGCAGCACCCATAGCTACCGCTTCATCAGGATTAACATCTTTACGGGGTTCTTTACCAAAGAAGTTTTGTACTTCTTCCTGTACCTTAGGCATACGAGACTGGCCACCAACCAGGATAACGTCATTCACTTCTGAGGCACTCATGCCGGCATCTTTCAATGCCACTTTACAGGGTTCGATAGAACGGGCAATCAGATCTTCAACCAATGCTTCCAGCTTGGCACGCGTCACTTTCACGTTCAGGTGCTTAGGACCTGTTGCATCTGCCGTTACATAAGGCAGGTTCACTTCAGTCTGTGAACTAGAAGACAATTCAATCTTGGCTTTTTCGGCAGCTTCTTTTAAACGCTGCATCGCAAGTGGATCGCCTTTCAGATCAATACCCTGATCTTTCTTGAACTCTTCAGCCAGGTAATCAATCAGGCGCATATCAAAGTCTTCACCACCGAGGAAGGTATCCCCGTTTGTTGACAGTACTTCGATCTGGTGCTCGCCATCGATGTCGGCGATTTCAATGATGGATACGTCGAAGGTACCACCACCCAAATCGTAAACCGCGATCTTGCGATCACCTTCTTTTTTATCCATACCGAAAGCCAATGCCGCGGCAGTGGGTTCGTTGATAATACGTTTCACTTCAAGACCGGCAATCTTGCCAGCATCTTTGGTAGCCTGGCGCTGTGAGTCATTGAAGTAAGCAGGAACCGTTATAACCGCCTCGGTGACTGCTTCACCCAGGTAATCTTCAGCCGTTTTCTTCATCTTCATGAGAACACGAGCAGACACTTCAGGTGCCGCCATCTTCTTGCCATTGGCTTCAACCCAGGCATCACCATTATCGGCTTTAATGATTTTATAAGGCACCATGTTGATGTCTTTCTGTACTTCGGCATCATCAAATTTACGACCGATAAGACGTTTTACCGCAAACAGGGTGTTTTCAGGGTTGGTTACCGCCTGGCGTTTGGCTGACTGACCGACAAGCACGTCATCGGCTGTAAAAGCCACGATGGAAGGGGTTGTGCGATCACCTTCGCTGTTTTCAATTACCTTGACGCTACCATTTTCCATCACTGCAACACAGGAGTTGGTGGTTCCAAGGTCAATACCGATAATTTTTCCCATTATCCTAATTCTCCAAAAGCTGTTTTAATATCGATCACCGTTTCCGCTTTTAGCCGATGCCACCACGACCATAGCTGGGCGTACGAGGCGATCATTCAGCAGGTAGCCCTTTTGCATCACATCAATCACCGTATTCGGGGCATGTTCCGGTGAATCAATCATCGACATGGCCTGGTGATGTTCTGGATTGAAGACCTCGCCGTGCGGGTGCACGCCCTTGATACCGAATTTATCAATCGCTGTTTCGAACAGTCTCAGCGTCATTTCGGTACCTTCGCGGAGCCTGGCCACATCAACACCTTCATCCTGTGCGGCCGCCACACCCATTTCGAGGCTATCAATAACCGGTAGCAATTCCTGGGCAAATTTTTCCAGGGCATATTTATGGGCATTTTCCAGGTCACGACTGGTTCGTTTGCGCAGGTTTTCCATCTCGGCAATGGTACGAAGTGCCTGTTCTTTGGCATCTGCCGCTTCTTTTTCCGCCGCGGCTAGCCTGGCTTCCAACTGGGCTATCGGATCGCTTTCTTGTTCCTGTTCGGCAGTTCCTGCCTCAACATTCTCATCCGATTGTGGTTGTTCATTCTCGGTGTTGCTCATGTTTTCTCCGAAACATCTCGTTAAATGGAAATTCTGGTTTTCTATATGGGGATTATTTGTCTGAGCTCAATAGCGAACCCAGTAATTTTGCTGTCATATCGACAACCGGGATCACCCTGTCATAGGCCATCCGGGTCGGGCCAATAATGCCCAGAACCCCGACAATGTCTTCGCCGGATTTATAAGGTGAGGTGATGACCGAGCAATCATCAAATACCGAGTAACCGGACTCCTCACCTATGTAGATCTGCATCGCTTCGGCATGGATAGACTGATCCAGGATATGCAATACGTCACGCTTGGTATTGAAGGCTTCGAACAACTGTTTCAGTTTATCCAGGTCGCCCATTTCAGCATAACTCATCAGGTTGGTCTGCCCGGCCATGATGAAATCATCATGACGTCGCGAACTTTCCATTACCTGGTCAGTCATTTCAACCGCGGTTTGCATGATTTTTGTCATCGCATCGCGCGACTGCTGCATACTTGTTAACAACTTTTCTCGTATCCGGGTTAAGTCACTACCCGCGTATTCACTATTGAGGAAATTGGCAGTCTGCACCAGTTCAGCCTCGCTGTAGGTACGAGCTGTATGAATGACCTTGTTCTGCACTTCCTGTTCGTTGATGACCAGGATCACCAGCACCCGGTTACCGGCTAATGGCAAAAATTCGATATGCCGCAAGACGGCACCTTCTTTGCGTGGCAACATCACCACACCGGCCATTTGCGTCACGGCGGATAATAACGATGACGCTTTTTCAACCAGGTGATCGGCATTCTCCTCGATAGCCAGTTCCTGCTGAAAGCTGTGTACCGTTTTATTTCCAAGTGGTTTTATCGTTAGTAGCTTATCAACGAACAGGCGATACCCTTTTACAGTAGGGATACGTCCTGCCGAGGTATGAGGTGAATGAACCAGTCCCAGTTCCTCAAGTTCCGCCATGACGTTACGAATCGTGGCGGAGCTGAGTTTTATACTGGAATTACGTGCAAGGGTAGCGGAACCGACTGGCTGGCCATCCTCGATATAACGTTCAACCAATGTTTTTAACAGTGATTGCGCACGATCATTTATAATGTTGTCATCCACGGCAGGTAAAAATCTCTTCGTAAGGCCTGTTGGTATAAAACTCAAAAACAAAATGTGGCATATTTAGCACTCTTTATTATAGAGTGCTAATAAAGAAAACTAGCAATTTGCCCTGTCTTTTGTCAAGGAATTAACCGCTAGCCGTCAGGGGCAGGTAAATGCTAAGTTTGTGTCACAACAGGAATAAAAATAATGAGCAACAGCTTCAACAGCATTGGCATCATCGGTAAATATGGCGACCCAGGTGCCAATGACACCATTAATCGCCTCAGCAACATCCTGATGCAGGCTGGCTGTGAAGTTCACCTGGATGAAGATACCGCGGCGCGTATTTCTGGAAACAAACTACCGACCCTTGCCCTGGAGGATTTTGGCGAAAAATGTGATCTTGCTATCGCTATTGGGGGGGACGGCACACTGTTGAATGCTGCCCGTAGCCTCGTGGATAGCGAAGTGCCCCTACTGGGTATTAACCTTGGCCGCCTGGGGTTCCTGGTCGACGTCTCACCCGATGAAATGTCGGTACGTGTGAAAGAAATTCTCAATGGCGAATACGAGGAAGAACACCGCATCCTGTTGTCGTGCACGATCGACCACCAGGATGGTTCAGTCAGCCAAAGTGATGCCTTCAATGACGTGGTAATCCACAAATGGGAAGTGGCACGTATGATCGAAACAGAAACCTATATTAATAATCGTTTCCTGAACTACATGCGTTCAGATGGCTTGATCGTATCCACACCGACCGGTTCTACAGCCTATGCCTTATCCGGTGGCGGCCCGATCCTTGAACCCAGTATGGATGCCATTGTCCTGGTACCTATCTGTCCGCACACCATGAGTTACCGCCCTATTGTGCTGGATGGTGATAGCGAAGTGGAAATTAATGTTATCTCGCATCCGCATTCCCATGCACAGGTAACCTGTGATGGCCAGATTAACCTGGGTGTCGTGTCCGGTGATCGCGTAAAGATCAAGAAGAAAGACAAAGTAGTCAAGTTGATTCACCCGCATAAACATAATCACTACGAAATTCTGCGTGCCAAGTTACACTGGGGCGAACACTTTTAGTCGAAAGATACCAAGGCATGTTGACGCATATTCATATCTGGAATTTTGCCATCGTAGAAAAGCTCGATATGGAGCTGGAAGATGGCCTGACCGTGCTTACTGGTGAAACCGGTGCCGGTAAATCAATCCTGCTGGATGCCTTGAACCTGTCACTGGGTGATCGCGCTGACACCGGGGTCATTCGTCACGGTGCGGAAAAAGCCGAAATTAGCGTAACTTTTGATACCGCCAATGCCCCCGCGGCAGAAAGCTGGCTAAAGGAACACGAAATGGATAGTGAACAGGAATGTATTATCCGCCGTGTCATCAGTAACAAGGGATCATCCAAAGCCTTTATCAATGGCAAACCCGCCCCTATCCAGCAACTTCGCGAACTGGGTGAAATGCTGGTGGATTTGCATGGTCAGCATGAACATCAATCACTGTTAAAAAACCATGCACAACGCCAGTTGCTCGACGATTATGCCGCACATACTGACCTGGTTAAGCAGGTCAATGATGCCTACCAGCAATGGCGGAACCTGCAAGATGAGTTGCAGCGGTTGAGTAAAGCGCAACGAGATCGAAATGAAAAACTGGAATTACTGCGTTACCAGGTAGACGAACTGGAGAAACTTGCCCTGAGCGAGGATGAACTTCCCGGGCTGGAAAATGAACACAAGAAGCTGGCGAATGCCACGCAACTGATCAGCACGTGCGAAAAAAACCTGCACCTGCTGGAAGACAATGAACATGGTGCCATCAATAGCCTGTTAAGCCAAAGCAGTAATGACATCCAGAATCTTTGTACCACAGATGAAAATCTGAAAGAAATCGCGGAAATGCTTGAAAGTGCCTTGATACAAAGTCGCGAAGCAGCCAGTGAATTGCGTGATTACGTGGATAGGCTGGACATTGATCCTCAACGCCTGGAAGAAGTTGAACAACGCCTTGGTACTATTACCGACCTGTCCCGTAAGCATCATGTTCAGCCAGAAGAACTGCCTGCCCTGTTACCTAAATTACAGGAAGAACTGAATTCACTGGAAAATGCGGAAGGTCGTCTTAACAACCTGGAAGAAGATATTAGTAAAGCTGCAGAAAATTATCAGAAACTGGCCAGCAAACTGTCACAGAGTAGAACAAAGGCGGCAAAAACGCTTTCAATATCTGTTACTGACTCCATGCAGGAACTGGGGATGGACGGCGGTTGCTTTGAAGTACAACTGGCTAACGAGGAGAACTTTACTGCACACGGCCTGGAAAACATTAACTTCATGGTCAGTGCCAATCCTGGTCAACCGGTGAAGCCATTAACCAGGGTCGCATCAGGGGGAGAACTGTCACGTATTAGCCTCGCGATACAGGTGATTACCGCGCAAAACTCCCGTATCCCGACACTTGTTTTCGATGAAGTCGATGTTGGCATCGGTGGACGCGTGGCAGAAATTGTTGGACGCCTGTTGAGGGAACTTGGCGCTCACCGCCAGGTGATCTGTGTCACCCACTTACCACAAGTAGCGGCACTGGGTCATCATCATCTGCAAGTCAGCAAACAAAAAGCCACGGATACCACTATCAGCCAGATTGCTGCCCTGCAACAACCGCAGCGCATCGAGGAAATTGCCCGCATGTTAGGCGGTATCGAAATCACTGAACAAACCCTGTCTCATGCAGAAGAGATGTTGAAAAAGGCTGGCAACGAATAAATTTACCCGGTGTCCTTTTCTCGATTTATCTGCCTGTCTCTCTCACATCATCGATAAATGATTTAAACTTGATGTCTCCTTTGAAAATATCATCAATAATAAATCTCGACATGCCTTTAAAACACAAGGCCACATCTTGATCCTCAACAATACCTTCACAAATATCTTTCATGTACTTGCCCTGATTAATTAATTCTTGATGATATTTTTTATGTTCTTCAAGTCCTGGATAGTTCAGTTCTTCAAGAAATTTTTCTTCTGATTTAAAATGAGCTTCAGCACTCTCTAATAAAAAACTTAATTCCTGCGAGGCAATTTCCATGTCATTTGCTTCTATCGCCTTTTTTATCTGACGCATGATCGCTAATAACCTTTGGTGTTCCTCGTCGAGGAAATCTACATCAAGGCTATAAAATTCATGCCATCTCAGATCAAGCATTAAATGTCACTCGTCTTAAGTTATTGTGCTTTTTAATTCTTTACGTTTATCCTGGTAATCCTGGTAGCTTAGCTTTCACGCTTTTCACCATGGCCACCCATCTTTTTATAACGCTGCTGGTGTTGCAATTGTTCAGGTGAACTACAGGTCGCACGTATAAAATCGTCGGCACTGCATGCCGCAATATGGAGATACCGATTACGGCAAGGTACTTTTCTGAAGCAGACATATCCGTTTACCGACAGTCGAACTGTTTAGCTTTCTTTCTGGCAGTCCGCACATACGCCGTATATATATAAGGAATGATCCGTGATAGCGTAGCCTTTCTTTTTCGCGATTATTTTCTGTCGTTCTTCGATGGTTTCGTCGAAAAACTCGTCCACCTTGCCACATTTAACACAAAGAATGTGATCGTGATGATGGCCCTGATCCAGTTCAAATACCGAATGACCACCCTCAAAATGATGTCTCGTTACCAGGCCCGCAGATTCAAACTGGGTTAAAACACGGTAAATAGTGGCCAGGCCGATTTCTTCCCCTTGCTCCAGCATGGCCTTGTAAACATCTTCGGCACTCATGTGGCGTTGCTCAGTTTCTTCAAGAAACTTGAGGATCTTGAGACGGGGTAAAGTGGCTTTCAGGCCCGCTTTCTGTAAATCCTGACTTTCCATTATAACCTCTTGGAATTTTGCATCTCGCAGACACGCCGCGGATGCGTTATTATTCTGCGTCTTTACAGTATACCCTTAATCGAGATACAAATGCGAAGAATTCTCATTACCATATCAACCATTGCCCTGCTACTAAGTGGCTGTTCTGTTTATAAAATTGATGTTCAGCAGGGAAACACGCTGGACTCGGAGAAAGTCGCACAACTGGAAACGGGTATGAACAAGCAGCAGGTACAGTTCCTGCTGGGTACCGCCATGCTGAAAGATCCTTTCCATCCTGATCGCTGGGATTATGTCTACACTTTTACACCCGGCGGTGGCGAAATGAAGAAACACCACCTGACACTGTTTTTTGAAAATGGTCAGCTGGTCACCATCGATAAAAGTGATTTGAATCCGGATTACATGGATAACAAGGCGAGGAACTAATCGTTCTCTTCTACCTGTATTTATTCCTGGCTGTTTTTTTCTTTGCTTAATCGATCTTTCTTGGCCGCACGCTTTTTACGCGAGGCCTTGGGATCAGCAATCAGGGGCCGGTAAATTTCCACGCGATCTTTTTCCCTCAGGTTCGCATCCAGCTTGCTGATTTTACCGAATATGCCTACCTTGTTTTTATCAAGATCAATATCCGGAAACTGGTCGAGGATACCGGATAGCACGATGGCCTCTTTGACCGTCGCATTATCATCCACGTCAACGGTTAAAATAACCTGGTGTTCAGGTTTGGCATAAGCAACTTCAACTAACATACTAATTACCGTAGCACTGTTGTGCGCGTTGTACAAAGGCATCGACCAGTGAATTGGCCATATGACTAAAGATTGGCCCAAACGTCATGCCCATGATTTTACTGGAAAACTCGAAATCCATATCGAGAGTCACTTTGCAGCCTTCCTCTCCCAGCGCCTGGAATTGCCATACCCCTTTTAAATGTTTAAACGGACCTTCCACCAGTTGCATGGTAATGCTACCGGGTTTGTCCAGGGTATTACGCGTGGTAAATGATTTTTTCAATCCACTATGTGAAATAAACAGGCTGCCTTCTACCTCGGTGTCACTGCGATGCAACTCTTCAGCTGACTGGCACCAGGGTAGAAACTCGGGATACGCCGGGATATCATCGACAAGAGCATACATCTGCTCGGCGCTGTAGGGAACTAATGCACTTTTATTAATATGGGTCACTGAACGTTCCTGTGACAGTCGTTGAACCTAAATCACTTCGACCGCGCGTAAAAAGATAATGAACACACCAATCGGCGTAATATAACGTACAAAGAAACGCCATGTTCGATACGCCATACCATCACCCATATTCAGTTCATCCCGGCTCGCTTCACAATTCATGATCCAGACCGAGAAAATGGCAATGAGTAATCCGCCCAGCGGTAGCATGACATTTGCGGTGAGGTAATCCAGTAAATCAAAGATTGTTTTACCTTTGAATGTTTCAATCATACCCAGTGGTGTCACGTCAGACCAGATATTAAACGAAAACACGGTGAGTATTCCAAAGGCCCAGCAGGCAATACCCATAACAACAGCAACTTTCATGCGTTCCATGCCCTTGTTTTCCACCATCCAGGCAACAGCGGGTTCAATGAGTGAAATACTCGATGACCAGGCTGCAAAGGTTAACAGGATGAAAAACACCACACCAAAGAATATACCACCTGGCATATGGCCAAAGGCCAGCGGCAATGTCTGGAAGATCAATCCAGGACCAGAACCCGGCTCTAAACCATTAGCAAACACGATGGGAAAAATTACCATGCCGGCTAATAACGCAACCACGGTATCGGCAACAGCGATGATGACAGAAGTCTGTGCAATGGAGGTATCCTGTGGCAGGTAAGAACCATAGACCATGATGGCGCCCATTCCCAGACTTAGCGTAAAGAAAGCATGTCCAAGCGCCGTCAGTACCCCATCAGAAGAGATCCTGGAGAAGTCAGGATTGAATAAATAACTCAGTCCTTGCTGGAAAGCACCTTCATTCATTGCGTAACCCACCATCACCAGCAACAGGATAAACAGGCCAGGCATTAAAAAGCGTACTGCTTTTTCCAGCCCACCTCTCACACCACGTGCAACGACGATCATGGTCATGATCATAAATAGGGTGTGCCAAAGCATGAGGTCTTCGGGATCGGCGACAAATGAACCAAAAATACTACTAACACCATCCGCCGTGGCATTTGAAAAATCACCTGCCCCGGTATAAAAGATATATGCAATGGCCCAGCCAGCAATAACACTGTAATAAGAAAGGATCAGGAAGCCGGCGACAATACCCATCCAGCCAAGCCACTTCCAGTGGGGGTTATGTCCGGCTTCAATGGCCAGGGTATACATGGTATTCATGGGACTCTGTCGGCCACGTCGCCCCAGCATAATCTCGGCCATCATGATCGGGATACCAATGATGGCAATACAAGCAAGGTAGATAAGTACGAAAGCACCACCACCATTTTCGCCGGTGATGTAGGGGAACTTCCAGATATTACCCAACCCTACTGCAGATCCTGTTGCGGCCAGGATAAATGCCCAACGAGAAGACCATTGACCGTGGATTGATTCACGTAACCCCGCCATTGCTTACCTTCCTTATCATTATTATTTGCTCGGCTCTTGATTTTCGAACAAATGGCTACCAAGTACAAGGGAACATTTCCCTCAATTAAAGTATCCGCTTCATCTTGCAGTCAGATATAATTCGCTCCCATGGGTAAACAAAAAAAGAAAAAAGGCACACCAAGTAATACTATCGCGCTGAATAAAAAGACACGCCATGACTATCACCTGGAAGAACGATTCGAAGCAGGACTGGCGCTTGAAGGCTGGGAAGTGAAAAGTCTGCGTGACGGACGAGTTCAACTGCGTGACAGTTATGTCATTATCAAAAACAATGAGGCCTGGCTCATCGGTGCCGTTATTACCCCGATGCCGACGGTTTCAACGCATTTCACACCCGATCCCACCCGTACCCGAAAGCTCCTGCTCCATCGTCGCGAACTGGACAGGCTGATTGGTGCCGTGGAGCGAAAGGGTTACGCGGTTGTGCCTACTGCCATGTACTGGGTGCGTGGTCGTGCCAAGCTGGAAATAGCCCTGGCCAAGGGTAAGCAGGCCCACGACAAACGCGCAGATATCAAGGAACGCGACTGGAAACGTGAAAAAAGCCGTAATCTCAAGGGCGCACGCTGATATTTTACGCATCTAAATATTGAACTTTCTGTTAAAATCACCATCTTATAGTAAGACTTTGGGGGCGACCTGGCTTCGACGTGGGTTGCGAAACCTGAGGTGCATGCCGAGATGCAGAATCTCGTAAATCAGCTGCAAAACTTATAGTTGCCAACGACGACAACTACGCTTTAGCTGCTTAATAACCAGCGTAAAGCCTTCGGCCTGATGTGTGCTTGTGCACTCAGATAACCGGAGTCATATCTCACAAGATCGCGCGGAAGCACGTCCGGGGTGGAAGCGCTAAAACTTTACCGGAATCGCTGTTAGTTGGCCCTGCCCATCGGGTTGCTGGCAGTTAAAACAATAGATGGAATAAGCATGTAGAGCCGATGGCAGAGGATTTGCGGACGCGGGTTCGATTCCCGCCGCCTCCACCAATCCAAATGAAAGCCCTGTTTAATTTCAACAGGGCTTTTTTATTTACTGGTATAGGTAAGTCCTGATTAACAATACTCATATTGCTTAGTATTCGAACAACCCGACTTACCAGGTTATTTATACTCTATCTAAAGATTCACACAACCTGAAAGAATAGACCCTATATTCATATAAATACTAACTCTATCTATACTATACTTAAAACCTGATTATCGACGCCAAACGAATTTAATAATAAAGGCATTTTTATGAGTAACAGACTTTATCGTTTACTTTATGGTGCACTTCTTCTCATCGGACTTTACTTTGATCAAACAATCATTATTTACATCCTGATTGGACTTGCAATATTTGAAGCTATTACCAATTTACGTATTCCTAAACTCATTTCTCAACTGCGGTATGGCAATGCAGGTGATCCACAGGAAGGCGCTATTGGTATTGATTTCAAGGTACGTACCAACTTTGAAGCTGAGCGTGGATGGCGTATATCCGTTGCCTTAATGTTGATACTGAGTATTTTTATTTTTCCAACTACTCTGTGGTTCTTTCCGTGGTTCATGGGTTTTGCCATTCTTGGTGCTGGCATTAGCGGTGTATGCCCAATGTTCCTGCTCATGAAATGGATCGGTCTTAAATAATGGATGAATCAAAAGATCTGCTGGAAAAAGGAGTACCAATCAGAATCTCGCTCAAGATAGCGGGGCTGGTTTTCTGGGGGCTGGTGATTATAGGTTTAATCCTGGTTGTCGCTGCTATTGAATGGATGAAAAATGATCTAAAGCGACACAGTGGTAGTATTGAACATGAAACCTTTATCCTGACACAGGAAGTTTTTAAACAGGCACCTAATGCCTCAAGAGACAATATTCGGCGTTCACTACAAAAAGTATTGGAAACTACCGGTGCCAGTGGTATCTCTATCGAGTCA
Organism: Gammaproteobacteria bacterium; assembly: GCA_037388705.1. Taxonomy (GTDB): domain Bacteria; phylum Pseudomonadota; class Gammaproteobacteria; order UBA6429; family Thiohalophilaceae; genus JARRJY01. Next base: position 21,051 of record JARRJY010000027.1, on the reverse strand, counting down.
TCACGTTTTAAACTGCTTGTGGTCGGCAAAACAGATGACAACATGGATAAAAGAACAATCCAGTTTACCATAACACCCCACCCCCGGTTTGATATCCCGCCATACCTTGCAACCTTGTCAATCTACCAGGTGCCGGTATCTGTCATCATCGATCTTCAAAAGAAGCGACTGATGACCGGCATGGTGCTCATGTTCTTTTTCTTTGGCATGCTATTGCAGTGGGTGTTAAAAAAGATGATCAGTGTACCTATTGAAAAAATGGTACAGACCGCCCAGGCAGTTACCATGGGTGATGAAACCCGCTTCGATGAAAACCGTAAGGATGAATTTGGTTACCTGTCCCGCTTTATCAACCGTGCGCTGGATTCGCTTTCACAACGCCAGCAAGAACTCTCTTACCAGGCCAGCCATGACAGCTTAACCGGCTTGTTTAACCGTAGTGAGTTTGATCGACGATTACGCCAGTTCATCGACAATGCCAAGGTAGAAGGTACCAATTCAGCGTTGTGTTATATCGACCTGGATCAATTTAAGATTATTAATGATACCTGTGGCCATATCGCCGGTGATGAATTGTTGACCCAGGTTGCTCATACCCTGAAAATCCAACTGCGGGAAAGTGATTTTATTGCCAGGCTCGGTGGTGATGAATTTGGTGTATTGCTGCACAGCTGCAATGAAGACGATGCCATACACATTACACATAAACTGCTTGATGCCATTGCGAAATATAAATTCAACTGGGAGAAACGTACATTCCAGATTGGTGCCAGCATTGGCGTTATTCTTATTACCGAGCATAGTAAGTCTGCCAACAAAATATTAAGTGCCGCAGATATTGCCTGTTATGCGGCAAAAGAAAAAGGTCGGAACCAGATCCATATTTACCAGCCTTCCGACCAGGATCTTCACCGTAAACAGGGTGAAATGCTCTGGGTGAATCAAATAAAACAGTCACTCAAGAATGACAGCTTCCTCCTGTACCAACAACCTATACTTCCTGTCATTAAAGCCGGCGCTGAACAGTCCCATTTTGAGATACTGCTCCGTATTGAAGATAACGGCAAGATCATCTCGCCAACCGAGTTTCTTGGTGCGGCAGAAATTTATGGCCTGATGAAAGATATCGATACCTGGGTCATCCAGAACACCTTCGAATGGCTGAATAACAATCGTGAGCATATGGATAAGATTGGCCATGTTTCAATTAACGTATCAGGTCAGTCCTTATCCAAGAAAGCGTTTTTGCATACAGTTATCAACATGATACATGATTCAAATATACCGCCTGACAAACTCTGCTTTGAAATTACCGAAACCAGTGCTATCGGGAATTATGAACGCGCAATTGCCTTCATTAATATCCTGCGAGGTATGGGTTGCCAGTTTGCGCTGGATGACTTCGGCAGCGGAATGTCATCCTTTTCCTATTTAAAAAACCTGTCTGTGGATTACCTGAAAATCGATGGCAGTTACGTCAGGGACATTGTCAATGATCCGGTTGATCATGCCATGGTTGAAGCGGTTAACCAGATAGGTCATGCCATGGGAATCATGACTATCGCCGAGTTTGTTGAAGAGCCCGCCACACTGGGGATGCTGACGAAAATAGGCGTTGATTTCGCACAGGGATACTGTATTGCCAAACCCGAACCTCTTGAAAACCTGTTCCAGGTAAAATAATAATTAAACCTAGGCTGGCTGAATAACAATCTGGCTGATTTCACTCGGTGCCAAAAAACGCATGGGCGGCCCCCAGTAACCGGTACCCCGGCTGACAAAAATTTGCTGATCACTGTTATGTTGATGTAATCCAGCCAGGTAAGGTTGTGCTGTCATTACAAGTAAACCAAAGGGAAATATTTGCCCGCCATGGGTATGACCGCTGATCATCAGGTCACAACGATAGTCTTCCATTTCATCAATCATGCGAGGTTGATGTGCCAGCACAATACAGGCATTATTCTGATCAACTTCCTGGTAGGCCTGTTCTGTATCAGGAGGATACAGGCCGGTGCGTGCCCCAATCACATCATTTATACCGATCAGGTTAAACTGTTTGCCACCTTCACCAATCACAACATGTTCATTGAGTAATGGTTTGATACCGAGTTGTTCCACGTAGGCAATTGCTTCACCCGGGCCATGGAAATACTCATGGTTACCCAGGATGAAATATGTCGGCGCAGTAAGTTCTTTTAGCGGGTGGAGATCATATTCAATTTTGTTCACGGGCAGATCAAACAGGTCACCGGTAATGACCACCATGTCCGGGTTAAGTCGATTAGTCTGTCTGACTAACTGCTCGATAAAATCACGTTTTATTGTACGCCCGACATGGATATCCGTTAGCTGTACCAGGCTAAATTGCTCAAATGGAAAGTCTTTAACTTTTACCCTGACTTTATTCACCATCGGAAACTGAATTCCCTGGCTGAAGCCCCGTAGCAGGTAACTGAAGGCTGCAACCAGCATGGTAATATCAAAGATAATTTTTAATGTTCGACGTTTTTCAGCATCATACGGAATACGACGTGAGACTGTAAAAGTGAGATCATAAATCACGGCAACAACAAACAGCATAAATGACATGCCGACAAAGCTGCTGCTTAACATGTAGAGGAATGGTGAATCAGGAATAAATCCCGTGGCAATATCAATTATAAAAAACACATCACCCAGTAGTAATATAACGGGGATAACAACCAGGTAGTGTTTTTTATCATGCGTCAGGTGACGAAGAAAACGGCGCCAGATATAGACATTCATTAATGCCATTACCAGCAGAAAAACTGAGGAAAATATCAGGAAACGCATAGTCACTGAGTATATTCAATCAAGCGACTGGCGCAACAAAATAGTGAATTTTTGATGACTAGCTTTGGTGCTGCCCGAATTCTTCGATATTACCGAGGTATTTCTGGTTATACTCAATACGATCACGCCCGGATTGCTTGGCTGTGTACATGGCATTATCTGCACGTTCAAGCAGGGACTCTACACTTTCGCCTGGTTCATAAATTGCCAGCCCGGCAGAAAATGTTGGTATGGGAATCGCCTCGTTATTGTTGATAATGAAGGTTTCTCCTACCTTGTCCCTTATCTTTTTGAAAGCATACTGGGAACCCTGCTTGTCGGTATTGGGAAGTATGACCGCAAACTCTTCACCACCATAGCGTGCAACCATATCATAGCGCCTGAAGATAGAAAGCACTTCCCGTGCATAAACACGTAGCATTTCGTCACCAATGGCATGACCATACTTATCGTTGATTACTTTAAAATCATCAAGGTCGATCATCGCGATGGTTAGCAATGTTTTATCGCGTTGTGCACGCCCCATTTCATCCTTGATACGCCGCAGAAACGCACGACGGTTAGGTAATTGTGTCAACTCGTCGGTTAAACTTAGTACCCGCACCTGGTCCAGTTCATCACTCAGCTTGCTGACATTACTACCAATCAGGCCCAAAAATGACTGGGTGTCATGCATCATCTGGGTGAGTTTGCCCTGTTCTATCAGAATGGTTTCGACTTCATTCATCAAGCTTGCACGCAAAGTCTCTGGCCTGCGTTGAGACTGTGGATCTTCAAGTTGCTTTAATACAGATTGAAGTTTATTTGCAAACGTCTTCTGTTGCTTTAAGGTCGCACTGATCTTGTCCGTCAGGCTGCCTTGGATACTGAGAATTTCCTTGTGATGCTGAGTTAGTTTGGAACGATACAGCGAATCAATGGATTGCTCGATATGCTTGGGCATATTGCCATTATTGGTTGATAAGGACGTTGAATCCTGTTCGCTGTTTTCCGTGGCATTTTCATCACTCCGCGTTTCAAGCATGGAGTTATCAGCAAAATTTGCCGAAAGAAAAGGTGAAAAGACATCATTAAAAGCATCATTGTCCAGTTCGGCGACTTCATTGATCAGCTTGGTTGCCTTGTGTAAATAACCATGTAAAACGGCAAGCTCAGAAATGGTTATAGGTGGGTTCAGGCGTTTCTGTATGAGCTTGAGCTCAAAGTACAGCATGCTGTTTTTCGGTAAGGATTTCCGGTAGGCATTGATCAGCACCTGGGCAACAGCAGCATATCCCCGGATAATTTTATCCTGGGTATGATCAGAAGCCCGAAGCACGTGCTCTATTTGCTGGAAGATGATGTTGCCTGCCTGTGAATTCTTCAGATTCTCGAGCAGGTCAAGTACCTTGTTGGTACCATGCCCTTCCAGTAAGGACACTTCGTCTTTGTGTTTACTATCGTCCTTCATGTATTCTTGAAGACACGGCTTAATTTGCCTGTATTCGGTGTGGATAGCAGTTCAACAAACATGCATAGATCCCTACTTACATGCAAAATCACGTACCTCTCCTCCAAAATAGTTTCCTGTTATTGTTATTATTCAATCAGGATAACCAACGCCTTATTCAGGGGGGTATCTCAAAAGGGCTGAACAATTTAGTACTTTGTACTGAGTCTATCGTATTTCTAGAAAAATGTGTGACCCGAATTTGTAGGAAAATTCTTATAAAATCACGCACTTAGAAACACATAATGAAATAAATCAATAATTTAAGTAGTAATATTAATCCAGAACATCAGGTAAAAAAATTTGGTCATTTGCATAAATTTTTACAAAAAAATTGCATTTTGTAGTCCCTGATCGCTTTCACTTAAGCCTTACATTAATACCAAATTTTTGGCATTCAGATAGAAACGATATGTGAGTAATAAATATACTGTGCAACAGCGGCAGGAAGAAACAATTTTTCGATGAAACAGGAAGAGTAAACCGGGTGATAACGGCGACCACCCGGTTTGTCTGGAAGACAATTATTTAATAATTGATAAGAGCTTGGGGTTGGTGACCAGCTTTCTTACACCGTGTGCATGGTCTTCGGAGAATTCATTTTTCTCACACCATTCACCCAGGCTATTGATATCCAGCTTGGCACACTTTGAACGCACCGCCCAGGTAACCTGCATGGGTGAACAGGTTGACTCGCTGTATTTGGGTCCTGTTGTTGAACCAATGAACTCGACAACCTTGCCTGTGTCTTTGGGAAGCGACCTGGCCTGGTGCTTACCCTTCACCATGTTGCCACCGTATGCAAAGTCATTAAAGTTCAGCGCGTTTTTATCATTGACCAATGTAAATACCTGGGTTTCAACACGCAGATCTGGGTTTGCACATTTATCATTCAAACAGGACCCCAACCCGGCTCCCGGTGTAACCTGGCAGGATGAGTGTACCCAGTGGACTTCAATGGTATCGCCGGGTTTCAGACCTTTGCAGATCTCTTTCTTTGGTTTTTTCAGCTCAGCCTTGCTCAGCTTTTTACTCATGGCGCACTGGTAGCCACCACCGTGACCATGCTCACCATTGCCCGCAAAAATCGCAAAATCCCTGCCTTTATGTTCAGCATTATTATGAAAATGAATATTACACAGGTTCATATCCTGGTATTTCGGTGCGAGTGAAAAGGTCTGCGGGTTAGTACCTTTTTTATTATCAATGTCGCGCGGTGTCTGAGGGCCAAAGCCGGTACAGGCAGCGCCACCTGCATGTGATTCAGCACCACCACCGGAAGCAATTGCCGTTGATGTTGCAAGTCCCAGTGCCAGTACAAGACAACGTAATAACGTGTTGTGAGAAGTCATTATCTATTTCTCCCTTTTGTTTATTCCTTGAGTGCCAAATATCTGACACTGTAGCTATAGTACTTTTTTATTATTAAGTTGATGCTATCGATAGCATGTTCAAAAACGGCACTGATATTCGCGCCGTAAAAGGAGAAGGTCAAACAATTTATTAGGAGGTTGCAAATTGCTTCAGTTAATAGATTAAGAAACAATCAGTGCTGTTATTTTATACCTTTATAAACTGGTTACTTTTTGCATTGGGACATTATCCGGCTTATTTATAACCCGGCAACCGCTTTAGTAACTGGCATACATCATTGGTTTCGACAAAGCTCACACCCTGCTCAAACAAACGGACAGCTTTATCAGGATTTCGTGTCTCGTACACGATCCACTTCCATTTACCAGTGGGAAAATCATAGTGCGCAGGACAGTACTTCTGATTAATTACCAGGTAATCGACTGTATGTTGCTTGGCCAGTGCAAAATCAGCCTCATCCAGGCGATGAAGAATCCAGCCAATGGGGGTTGCCATCCGTTTTTGTAACTGTAGCAATACTTCCAGGTTTTCAGCCATCACTATACATTGTTGTTGTAGACGACGTAGCTGTTCGATGACTGGGTAAAGAAAGGTGTCTAATCCAAAAGCGTCAATACTTTCATCCTTGAGTTCCACAAACGTCAGTACCTCTGTCATAGTTAGCAGTTCTTCAACCATCGCTTCAAGTGTCGGTAACCTGACAGAGGTATATTGTTGAGCAAACCTGGAAGGTTCCCCAACACAAATTTGTTTCAGTTCTTCATAGCTGTGTTGCGTGATATCCATATCAATACCAGCGGTACGTAACAGGTTTGCATCATGACTGACGACCGGAACATGATCGGCACTCATCTGGACATCAAACTCGACGGCACGTGCACCACATCGTATTGCCGCCCTGATACCTTCCAGTGTGTTTTCAGGGAAGGTTGCCCTCTGACCACGGTGTGCAACGATACGACGCATCGTGCATCAACCCTTTTCGTTATCCATATTGAACATACAGGTTATTCTTACTGGTACATGAAAATTACCGGTTATCCCAGTAACGTTGCATTTCATAGTAGAGAAATGATGCTGTCCAGGTAATCATTACCAGGCCAGATAATGACTCGAGGCCAGTTAAATAGCGAATATCGCCAAATGGTTCGATGTCCCCAAAACCCAGGGTAGTGAAGGTTGTGAAAGAGTAATAAATACAATCCATCATGGAACCATTGAAATTTCCTCTTAATGTTCCCCACCCTTCTGCCTGGTGAAGGAAATAATAGGCTACAGCAAATACAAAAATTTCAATACTATGTGCTATCAATGCTGCATATACACTGATCAGTATGCGAAATCGATGTCGAATTCTCATGCGCGGTACAAGGCGTGAAAACCGGTACAAGAATTCATAATGAATCATCACCACCGTGGCTACAATAATAACATTCAACAGAAAAACCATCTTTATTTTCCCAAACTGCATTTATTCCATACTTTAACCAAACACACAGGTTTCTACATCTTTAGAAGGCGTATGGAACAATATTGGCACAATTTTTAAAAGAAATACCTCATCCTGATTTCAACTTTCCGCTTATTTCGTTTTTCACCAAACTCAGTATTATCATTGCCTGCTAACCAGGTGGCTTTACAACGAAATTCCAGGTCTTCAATCCCTGTGTAAATAATTTCAGGTGACGCGGAATAACTTAGATCGTCAAGATTCACAATAAACGTCATCGCGGTTGTGACATACAACCAGTCATTCGGTTCCTTGTTACTGGCACGGAGATACAGGTACTGTTTACCCGGATTGCGCTTCAGATAGGTCTGCTGGGATATGTTTGCCAGGTTATTCAACAACACGGTATTAGATGTTTCTTCAGCCGTATCAACAACATCAAAATATTCTTCCATTTGTGTTTTTGAATACCCGGCCTCGTTTTGGTAATACTCAACAATGAAAGTGGTATCATTTTCTGTCAGGTAACGCAGGCCCAGCAGCCATTGCTGTGCAGAATCCCGCTCTATTGACACGCTACCGGTAGCATCAACTACTTGCTTCGCTACTTCACTGAGGTAAGCCCACTCACCATGTATTTCAAAGTTGCTGGTAATATTTCGCGAAAAATCGAAACCATAGCGGTAACTGCGACTGCCTTCACTCAGGTACACAAGATCAATATCGGTATCCTTGTAAAGAAAATACAGCTTGGCTGCGACGTTATCATGATCATAGAGACCATAGTCGTTGTTAATATTTTCACGAACCGGTAATATCCATGACCAGCATGGTATATCCTTCGCGTGACAGATCGGGTTCGTCTGGATTTTTGGAACGCTCGACAAAACCTACCGGGTTCCAGGCGTAACCTTTACCCCAGCGCAGGGCTCTTTTACCCAGTTCAGCTGTCATGCCGGGATCAGGTTTATATGCCAGCACGGCTTCATAAAACTGGCTATCTTCGTCGCGGCTGTTAACACTGTCTTTTTCAGACAGGGCATGCAGGTTAAAAAAGCCTTGCCAATTTTCCCTGTTATACTTGCCTGTCAATTCGATAACGGCAGACTGGTGATTAATGATATTCCTGTTCTGAAGTAACTCTTCAGCGAGCTGATAAGCACCACTATCAGTATTTAACCATTGCCTGTCAGCAAGAAACTCGACATAACCACCCAGCTCATGGGATCTTTTTTCATAAGAAGACATATCAAAACTGAATTCCTCTGCTGCATTGACAGGCAGGGGTACAAGAAGACTGACAACCCACACTGCACGGGTTAAACGCTCTTTAATCATTAACGCAGGCTTTCGACTCTTGGCAGGTAATTCAGTGTAAAGACTTCATCGGCAAAGTTTCGTTTCTTTATTTTTGAAAATAACATCACGGACTTGTAGTTTTTATATAAAGGGCTATCGGTTTGTAACATGGCCGGTCGTACGATACCATCCCCAAAGTCAGTGATTTTAGAATAATGTAGCGTTTTAATTAGCAAGCCACTGGCAGCATACGCCTCTATCCTGATTGGCACCATGTTCTTCTTATCAACCCACATTTTTAAACGATCATAGGCAACTGTATTATCTTTTGCTTTCAGCTCAAGGAGATGGCTGTCTTTTTCAGTGGTATATGATTGAACGTTGTACTCCGTACTGTAATCCAGTCGTAAAATATCCGAATTATTAAATACCCCGCCTACCACGGACTGTAAGCTGGTGATACGTAAAGGTTTACCGACATTAGGAATATACAACCACATATTTTCACCCAGGCGTAAAGTACTACGGCCTTTTTCACTGGGTGGATCCAGGAACAGGGCGATCATCTTTTCCTGGCCTTTTTTAATGGTGTAAAGGACAAATTCTTTACGCGTACCATCAGGTTCAATATTGATTAACTTGCGGTACATTTCATAGGATTCAGGCTGTAAATTACGGTCGACTTTCAACAGGATATCCTGGCCGGTTTGAGCCATAACGGAAAAACAGAATAGTAGACCTGCTGTGCTTGCCAGCCATTGACCTGCTTTTTTATTCATCACAAATACCTTTTTAAAAATGTCGTAATGCACTGATTGGATCCATGCGTGACGCTTTCCATGCCGGCTGTAAACTTGCCAGCACAGATACCAGGATAACCACGCTACAGATCACTAAAATTTCCATCATGCTGATGGCGGGTTGCAATACCAGGTTTTCCTGGCGACCAAAAGAGAACGTAATGGTCATTACGTTCATAATATAAATTGAAACCAAGCTTATCACGGTACCAACCAGGGCACCCAATATACCAAGTAGTAACCCTTCCGCGACAAACAATGACATGATACGCGAAGGGATGGTGCCAATTGCCGCAATGGTGCCAATTTCGCGAATACGTTCATACACTGCCATTAGCATGACATTCATGATACTGATTAACACGATAGACACCAACATGACCTTGATGAAAATATCAAGCAAATCAATCATCTTGGCAATGTTGGAAAACGGAGAAAGTTTTTCCCACATATGCACGTCAAAAGCAGGCATATTTTTCTGGTTTACAAACTGGCTGAAGTGTTTGCTCATTGCTTTAAAGGTTTGTTCCAGTTGCTGGGAATCTTTCAGTCGAATTGCAATTTCGCTGATTTCGTCCTCTCCCATACGTAACAAGCTACGCGCATCATCGATATGCATATAACCATCACGCCCACCTGGACCGGATATCCCTTCCAGTACCCCTTTAATAACGAAGGTATTACCATTTACCGAACCATCCCGGTTGGTGGCGACCAGAACGATACTGTCCCCGGCTTTTACTTTCAGGCCCTTGGCGATAAGTTCGGGGATCAGGATTTTCCCTTTTTCTACCAATGGCCCTTTTTTATCTCCCTCGATAATTCTGCCGGGTAATAAAGGACAGGTTTTTACTTCCATGTCAGGGTCAACGGCATTCAAACGTATATTGGTCGTCTCGGTGAAGTTACTGAACATGGCGCCAAACTTTATCCTGCTAGACCACGCCTCGACATTTTTGTCTTCATTCAGGTATTCCGTGACTTTCTCCACCATCTGCGGTTTCATGTTCAGGGTTAATGGCAGGCTATCTATGGATGCCACATACCCTTTTTTGTGGATCTGGATATGCCCCAGCATGGAATCTGTTATCTGGCCAATCATCAGGGCACGAAAGGATCCTGACAGGGCAACAAACAGCAATACCGCAACAATACCCACAGTAATCAGTAAGGATGTCAGCATGGTGCGACGCCGATACCGCATCAGGTTCTTTGCCGCAAGCCTGAGGATATTAAGCATTGTTAACCCCCTCGTTTTTATCAGCAATCGCGCCATCAATCAGGGTAAAGGTAATTTCTGCCTCGGCCATTACCTTGGGATCATGCGTGGAAAAGATAAAGGTTGTCCCAAACTTGTCTTTCATATCTTTCATCAGGTCAATGACTTTATGTGCCGAGGTACTGTCCAGGTTGGCAGTAGGTTCATCAGCCAGAACCAGCTTGGACTGGGTAACTAGCGCACGCGCAACAGCTACCCGTTGTTTCTGTCCACCGGAGAGTTGATCAGGTCGCTTATGTGCCTGGTCTGCCATGCCAACGGCATCCAGTAATTCCATAACCCGTGCATGACGTTTATCCACCGGCCAGCTTTGTACCATAATTAACGGGTACTCAATATTTTCATAGGCGCTTAACACCGGGATCAGGTTGAAATCCTGGAACACAAAACCAATGTTGTTTCCGCGAAACATGGCTGCCTGGTGTCGGCTAAGTGTCGTAACATCGGTATCCAGAACTTCAAGGGTGCCACAGCTGGGGCTATCCAGGCAGCCGACCATATTTAGCAGCGTACTTTTACCACTACCGGATGGACCCACGAAAGATACGAAGGAACCCTGCTCGATAGAAAACGTTGCTTCCTTGATGGCCTTAACCGATATGTCCCCGGACTGGTAGGTCTTACATAAACCCTCTGCATTAATCAAACTCATAAATAACCCTGATTATTAGTGATAATAAAAGTATCTTTTTTCAGGATAGCCTCCTTGGCCTCTGGTATGGACGGCTAGACTGGTGAAATATGTTATACCCGGACGATATTTTCAACATTGACAAATATCAAAGTAACTATCTGTTTTCTCCTCATGTGGGGGGTAGTTTGACTACTGTTTATTTTAATAAAGGATGATCAGATGGCAGCTGCTTGGAATACCACATGGCAAGTTTATGCTTCATGGATTTTTGTGAAACCTGGTCTTCAGGTAGTGGCTGGATTAACTTGTCATGAACTAGCAAGCGGTAAATAAACAGCACTTTCTCATTGATGGAATCACTTGCCTCGAACACGGCGGCTTTACGTGTTTCCGCGTAACGCATACCAACACCGATGGCTCCCTTAAGCAGTTCCGCTTCATGCTTGAGTTTTTTCATTGTGACTACCCTGCAAACAGAATGTATTTATTAAGCTTATCAGAAGGTACCCAGACAGAAAACTTGCTTATTTATACTCATTGTAAAATCTAGCCAGCGAAAACAATGCCTGCAGGATTTAATGACACAAAAATTAAAGGCCGGTAATACCGACCCTTAACGACTGGGATATCAAAATTTTTTCGGTTTTCGAAACAGCTTACTGAACTGAGCCAAATGACGGATCCGTAACGTCTGCGGGAACTGCAATCCCGGAAATCAGGCCTCCCTGGTTGAGAGGTCCACCTGGAAACAGTTCATACAGGTATTTCAGACCACCTTCTTTAGCAAACCGTTCTTCCAGTACCTGTGATAATTCATGAACTGGTGGCATTTTCCCACCAACATTCTGGAAATGCACACGTAAAAATCGTATCACTTCCCAATGTTTTTCAGTAAGCTCAATCCCTTCATCACGTGCGATGGCCTGCGCCAGTTCTTCAGTCCACTCCTCGAAATTATCGACTTCTTCATCATCATGAATGCCTAATATCATTTCACGCTTTTCTTTATCGTTTAAAACATCATTCATAAAATTTCCTCCACGCGAGTCCATGAAACTATGATGAAACATCGAACTCCATCTCTGCCTGTAGTTGTACCCTTCATATTAAAACATTAGAATGACATCTTCTCACTGTCAACTGAATTACGAATAACCCGGAATTAATAGAATAAATGGTAAGACCGACTATAGTTAGTTTATAGACACTATTTTTCATAAGGAGAATTTACACATGGCCAGCAAGAAAAAAGTTGCAAAAAAGAAAGCGACCGCAAGGAAGAAAAGATCCCAGGTTTCCACGCGTAAAGGTGTTGCGACAAGAAAACGTAATGACCTGACAAGTCGTCTCAAAGAAGATCTCAAGGCTACTAAGGAAGCACTCAGGGCAGCACGAGCAGCTGCGCGCGAAGAAGCAAAGCTGACCAAGGCCGCTGCCAAGGCAGAAATTGATCTGTTGAAAGAACAGCTTAAAGTGGCGCAAAAACGTGAACAGGCACTACTCAAACTGGGTGAGCAGAAAGCCAGGATGATGTGGCAAGCCGGTGCAAAATGGGAAAAAGAGCAACTCACTAAAATTCAAAAGAAATTCAAATCCAAACGCCAGGCCCGCCGTTAATCAAACAGGGTCCGGTACCGGTTGTCGGACCATGATATGATGTCTGTAAATATATTTTGCTGGGGCCTGCCAGGGCAGCCAGCAAAATTTACTCATGGATAATCATGCAACAACAGGATAAGACGCCAGACAAGCAGGCTCCACAAAACGAGGCTTATAAAAAAGCCCTTGAACTCTTGTATACCTGCAGTACGGAACACGGTTTCCTGGCAAGTTCAACGGACAACCTCAATTACCGACGCATCTGGGCCAGGGATGGTGTCATTATCGGGCTTGCCGGACTGTTAACCGGTGAACCCGCCTTCTCGAAAACTCTGCGAGCAACCCTGGAAATACTGGCAGAAAACCAGGGACCGCACGGTGAAATCCCCAGTAATGTCGATCCAGTATCCAAGCGTGTCAGTTATGGTGGCACCACCGGTCGCGTGGATGCCAACATGTGGTTCGTGATTGGTTGTGGTGAATACTGGCGAGCAACTGGCGATGATGAATTTATTGAGAAAATGCACTCGGTGCTGGAAAAAGTCCGTTTTCTACTGGGTGCCTGGGAATATAATAACCGTGGCTTGCTGTATATTCCCCAGGCGGGTGACTGGGCGGATGAATATATCCACCATGGATATGTCCTCTATGATCAATTACTGTATTTACAATGCCGCCGTACCTTCCGCAGTATTCATCATCATATCCATGACACCGAGGATCACACCATCATCGAACGTATTGCCCACCTGAAACACCTGATTACAGACAATTACTGGTTTAGCAATAGCAACAGGATCCCGGATGATGTCTATCATGAAGTGTTATATGAAAAAGGTTACGAAACGGCGTGTCATTGCCATGATTTATACTGGCTGCCATATTTTTCACCCAGTGGTTATGGTTACCGGTTTGATACTTTTGCCAATATACTGGCCTCGTTATTTAATGTCGCCAATGAACATCAGCAACAAACGGTTGATAAGTACATCAGCACAATAACGAATAAAAAATTACCCCTGTTACCTGCCTTTCACCCGGTCATTGAGCCCCTGTCAGAAGACTGGGAAGAATTACAGATTACTTTTTCCTACACGTTTAAAAATAAACCCTATGAATATCACAATGGTGGGTTATGGAGTATGTTAACCGGTTTTTATGTTGCCGACCTGGCACGGCGTGGCCAGATTACTGCAGCAAAGAATTATCTTTCTGCTATCAATAAAGCCAATGCGATGCCGATGAATGATGCGCCCTGGTCATTTGCCGAATACATTCATGGAAAAACATTACAACCGGGTGGTAACACGTACCTGTGCTGGAGCGCCGCAGCAACGATTATTGGTGAACAAACAATTGCTGGAAACACCCTGTTCAGGATTGATGATGCCTGAGAAATTTCTGGTCTGTACAGACCTGGATCGCACCCTGCTACCCAACGGGGAACAAAATGAGTCTCCCCAGGCCGCTTCCCGCTTTAAACAACTGGTATCAAGAAACAATGTCTTCCTGACTTATGTTAGCGGGCGTCACAAGGCATTGATACTTGATGCCATCAATGACTACCACATACCATTACCGGATTACGCGATTGGTGATGTGGGTACAACGATATATGAAATCAAAAACAATAACTGGACCTCATGGCAGGCCTGGCAAGATGAAATTGCACCTGACTGGAACAATCATACTGGCGAGGAAATACATACGTGGCTGACTGACCTTGCTGAGCTTCGTTTACAGGAAAAGGAAAAACAAAACCGCTTTAAGCTCAGTTATTATGCTTTACCTACTATTAATGTTTCATCGCTGCTTGCTGTTGTCGAACAACGTCTGAAAGAAAACCATGTCAAAGCTAACCTGGTATGGAGTATTGATGAGACAACAGATACCGGGTTGCTGGATATCCTGCCGATCAGTGCTAACAAGTTACATGCCATTCGCTTCCTGTTGAAGGAAAAAGGATTTACCCAGGATCATTGTATCTTTGCGGGTGATAGCGGTAACGACCTGGAGGTGATGTGCAGCGACATCCCCTCGGTACTGGTCAACAATGCAACAGATGACGTTAAAGGACAGGCCATACAAATGGCACAGGCAAACGGCACTTACGAACAACTCTATCTTGCTCAGGGAAACTTTCTCGGCATGAACGGCAATTACGCGGCAGGTATTCTCGAAGGACTTGCCCATTACCACCCGCAACTGCTTCCCTTTATCGAGTCATGAATAGTCGTTGGGAATACGGATCCTTTTGATAAAGTTATAATACTCGATTCCTTCAATCAGACTGTTGGCATACTTGCTTTTGGCAAAATAAATTCGTGGTTTATCTCTTAGCTTATCCAGTTCCGGGCTGTGATTACCCACCACGACAGCCAGCGTATCGCCAAGTAACATCTCTTCATCATTTCCCGAGTCACCAACCACCAAGATCCGATCAAGCGGAATACCCCAGCGCAGTGATAAATAGCGAATCGCCAGTCCCTTCGAGGCACGAATGGGAAGTATATCCAGGTGCTTTTCATCTGCAATAATGACTTTTGCATGTAAATCATGTTGACGGAACAGTTGTTTAATTTCTGCCACGCGGGGACCGGTTTCAGGATTACGCAGGTAACTGATTTTAAATTCAGTCTGCATAGATTTTTTCTGTACTTTGATACCCGGCAATGTCTTCAACAGTTTTTTAAGTTCAGCCGGCTCCCAGCGATAATCAAGTTGTTTTCTCCAATGCTTGTCTTCAATAAGCTTGCCATCCTTTCGCTTGTAATGGATCTCGGTACCGACCGAGGTAATAAAGATATTCGGCAATGGCGTCTTATATCGTCGTATCAAGGCAAGTGCTGACTCAAGTGTCCGCCCCGTGGCAATACCCATTGCGATATTCTCCGGGGTCTCGCGAATATAGTCCATGAATTCAGCCAATGACTTCTTGTTACCAAACAAAGCATTATCCAGCGAGGTAAAACCAATGCGATCAGCGGTCACCAGGCGTGAGGTTGGCGTTTGATCGAGATAACTTTGCTGACGTTTGGCCACAATATTTTTAACGATCGAAAGATAACATTCAGCATGACCACTCCAGGAATAATGATTATGTGCGCCCTGGTATCCAGACCTGGACCATTTATTCCATTGCGTCTTCTTGCTTGCAATCACTTTTTCCAGGCCAGCAGCAATATCCTTCGGCGAATGCGGATCAACCAGGAAGCCGTTCCTGCAATGACGAATAATTTCATTAGGACCACCATCATTCGTTGCCACGACAGGTAATCCACTGGCTGCAGCTTCAATCAGGGTTAAACCGAATGGTTCGGTCAGGGCCGGGTTAACAAACACGCCTTTGGTCATGGCTGCAAGTCGATACAAGGCAGGCACATCATCCGATTCATGATGCTTGGGAAAGGCCACCTTGCCATAAAGATCGTATTCATCAATTTGAAGTAACAGGTTGGACAGTACCGTTCGTGACCCCTTGTCCATCTTGTTAATGACATCACGGTTACCGGCTATAATCACCAGGTTAGCCTTGTCTTTCAAGGTATCCGATTCCGCGTAGGCCTTGACCAGCGCAGCAATGTTTTTGCGTTCATCGGCACGTGACAACGCCAGGATCATGGGCTTGTCCGGTTTTTCAAGAAAGCGCGCCAGTTCCCTGTTAATGGCCGGCTTTCGTTCTGATTTTTTCGGCGGTCGAAAACGGCTGATATTCACACCAGGAGGAACAACATGCATCCGCTTGGGATGATAGTTATCATATGTCGCGTACTGGGTTTCAACTTCCTGGCTGGTGCTGGCAATAATCACCTCAGCGGTTCCCAGCGAAATTTCTTCGGCCTCGATGCGCTGCGACATATTGTATTGTTTATCAATACGCTCCTTGCGTTGCCCTTTTTTCAATAACTGTTTTTGTTTTTCACGCCCCAGTGAATGCCCGGTAAAAATCATCGGCACTCCAAACAAGCCGGCAAGACGCGCTGATACCAGCCCGGCATCGGCATAATGGCCATGAATAATATCCGGGGTACGACCAATCTGGCGGATATGTTTCAAAGTACCATCAATGAAACCTTCAAGGTGGGGCCAAAGCACTTCCTTGCGAAGGTAGCGTCGTGGTCCGCAGTCAATACGCACCAGGTGAACATTGCGTGCCAGCTTTTCCTGCTCAACCGCATAATCATCGCTGACTTTGCTATCGATCACGCGGCGAGTCAATAAATCAACCCGGGCAACATCGGGATGGGCACCCAGTGCTTTCGCCAGTTCCAGCAGGTATAACACCTGCCCGCCTGTATCCGCGTCGCGACCCAGTTCCGGATCTTTTCCACGGATCAGCCCATGGATACTTATCAGCATCAGGTATAAACCCGGTTTCTTGTTCTCACTCATTGACGCCATTGCCTGATAAAATCATCATAGAAAGCCTGGTCCAGTACAGTGGCGCCGCGTTGTTCACACACCGCCGAGGCAAACATCGAAGCTCGTTGTAATCCTGTTTTAACAGGCCACTTTTTAATAATGGCAAGTAAACAAACGGCACTGAACGCATCACCCGCGCCAACGGTATCCATCATATTGAAAACTTCAACCGGTTCAGTTTGTATAACGTCATTTTCGCTGAACAACCATGCCCCGTCGGCGCCACGCGTCAGGATCAAATTTTTCACCCGGAACTCTTCCTGAAACTTTTCCGCCAGCTCAGATAATGTTGCCTGTTGATGCTTTGACAGACGTTGTAATTCATCTTCATTGAGCTTCAGCCACTCCACACCCTGTACCAGCTGTGCAACTTGCTGTTTATTCCACCACGGATCACGTAAGTTAATATCAACAAAAGTGGGAACATTTTTTGCCTTCAATGCTTGCAGGGTTTGAGAAGAATGTTTTAAACGTGCTGCCAGGGATCCATGATAGAGTATCGAGGGACTTACCGAGGAGAGTACCGTTTCCAGCTCATCCGAGCTGATATAGTCATAGGCTGCATCACTACGAATATCAAATTCAGGTTGCGCATCAACCAGCTTGATGGTGACCCGACCGGTAGGATATTTTGAATCATGCTGGATACCATCACAGTTCATACCCCAGTTACTCATGGCCTGCAGTACCTGTTTCCCGGCCTCATCCTTCCCGATACGACTCACAAACAGGGGATTTAAGCCAAAACCTTTTAAATGCCATGCAACATTAAAGGGCGCTCCACCCAGAATCTGACTACCATCATCAAACTCATCGAACAGAACTTCACCAAATATCAGCGGTTGTGATGCGGATAACGACATATGACACGATTATAACAATTCATAATGAACAATATACTATCAATCCCCGGCCATGCCTGCACCATTATGAGACAACCCGGTATAGTGTAATTTATACAAACAAACGAACCTTGAATCCTTGTCTCAAGTCAAAGTCCGTGCTTTTCTATAAAAAATACCAATTCAATTGTGGCAATTGTCCCCAAGGCTCAGGTATATTTTTATTATGAGTAATGAAGAAGTCCTGAAATCTGCCTATGATATTCTAGAACGGTCTATCCTCTATTTCGAGGGTAAGCCCGTTGGTACCGTTGCTGCACTGCAGCAACCTTCGCTGGCTGCGATAAATTATGAAGAATGTTTTATTCGTGACTTTATCCCTTCTGCCCTGGTGTTCCTTGCCGATGGCAAACCGGACATCGTGCGAAACTTCCTGGAAACGGTATTAACACTCAAAACCCGGGAACGGACTATTGCCGGTCATGAAATTCAACCCGGTGTCATGCCGGCCAGTTTTCGCGTCAATGTTGATGCAGAAGGCAACGAGAGTTTACTGGCTGACTTTGGTGAAAAAGCCATTGGTCGTGTTGCACCTGTTGACTCGATGATGTGGTGGATCATTCTGCTGCACATCTATACCAAGAGTACCGGTGATACCTCGTTATCAAAACAACCGGAATTCCAGAATACCATGCGGCAGATCCTTCATCTTTGTCTCAAGGATACTTTTGAAATCACCCCCGCATTACTGGTACCTGATGCCTGCTCGATGATTGATCGTCGCATGGGCATTTACGGTCATCCACTGGAAATCCAGGCCCTGTTTTTTGGCATTCTGAACATTGTCCATGAATTGCTGGAAGCGGATGATGAAAATGCACAGTTGCTCGACACCATCGCGACACGCCAACAAGCACTGAAAAGTTATGTGCGTATTTTTTACTGGCTGGATATTGCCCGTTTAAATGATATCCACCGTTTTACCACTGAAGAGTTTGGTCCTGAAAGTCGTAACGTACTGAATGTTTACCCTGAATCCATTCCCGATTGGGTGACTGACTGGCTACCCAACGACGCCGGTTACCTGGTAGGTAATATTGGCGTTGGAAGAATTGATTTCCGCTATTTCTCCCTGGGTAACATGTTGTCGATCCTGTTTGGCCTGTCAACCAATGAACAGGCTGAAAAAATCATGCGCCTTCACGAAATCCGCTGGGATGAACTGGTCGGTGATATGCCACTTAAAATTATTTACCCGGCAATGGAAGGACTGGAATGGGAAGTACGTACCGGCTGTGATCCCAAGAACGTGGCATGGTCATATCAAAACGGGGGTAACTGGCCGGTGATACTCTGGCCGTTCGTCGCCGCCGCTTTGAAAACCGGTCGTGCCGACCTGGCTGAACACGCCTATGATGTTGCGACTCGTGTTATCGCACGCGACAATTGGCCTGAATATTATGATGGTCGCAGTGGTCGACTGGTTGGCCGTCGTGCTAACCTTACCCAGGTATGGTCCGCATCGGCAATAATCCTCAGCCATAAACTCCTGCAAAATCCCAACATGCTATCTATCTATCCCCAATAAACATGAAATCAGGTGTTTATCTCAAATAAAAAACCAATGTCATGGTAATTTCATTTTTCATTCCCGGTGATGTGCTATAACTAACTATTAACAGATGTTTTACAAGTTCCTGACACACCAGGTACAAGGAGTATTGCATGACCGATATTATTGCCTTACTGGGAAAAGAGGCTGATACGTTACTGAACCATCAATGCCAGGGCTTTACGGCCGATCAATTACATCTGCCTGGACCGGATTACATCGAGCGCGTTGTTTCACACAAGAACCGCAAACCGGCTGTTTTAAGAAACCTCAATAGCATGTATCAACATGGGCGACTTGCCGGTACCGGTTACCTGTCGATCCTGCCCGTCGATCAGGGTGTCGAACACTCAGCTGGCGCGTCTTTTGCGCCAAACCCGGCTTTCTTTGATCCTGAAAACATTATCAGGCTGGCTATCGAAGGGGGATGTAACGCCGTGGTCTCGACCCTGGGTGTTCTAAACAGCATATCCCGTGATTATGCCCACAAGATCCCTTTCATCCTGAAAATTAATCATAACGAATTGTTAAGTTATCCCAATCATTATGATCAAACATTGTTTGCCAGCGTCGACCAGGCCTTTGATATGGGTGCGGTTGCGGTTGGTGCCACGGTGTACTACGGTTCAATGGAGTCACGTCGCCAGATACAGGAAGTAACCGAAGCCTTTGAGTATGCCCACCAACTGGGCATGTTCACCGTATTATGGGCCTACCTGCGTAACAGTGCCTTTAAAAAAGACGGGGTGGATTATCATGTTGCCGCCGATCTTACCGGCCAGGCCAATCACCTCGCCGCTACCATCGATGCGGACATTATCAAGCAAAAGCAGGCGCAGACCAATAATGGCTTTAATGTCATCAACTTTGGTAAAACAAATCCCAAGGTTTATGAACAGTTAACCAGTGATCATCCAATTGACCTGGTGCGATACCAGGTGGCCAATTGTTATATGGGTCGTACCGGTATGATTAATTCCGGCGGTGCCTCGGGAGAAAATGATTTGCAACAAGCCGTACGTACCGCGGTCATCAACAAGCGTGCCGGTGGCATGGGATTAATTTCAGGACGCAAAGCGTTTCAAAAACCGATGCAGGAAGGCATCGAATTATTAAATGCCATACAGGATGTCTACCAGTCAAAAGAAGTGACGATTGCCTGAGACACTATCAGACCGTCAACCTTATCCCAATAATTCGCAAACCCGGTTAATGCCGGGTTTTTAACTGACACTTATCACCTGTTTCTTCTTGGGCAGGAGTCATTATTTTTTCTCTAGATCACTTGTGATTTGTTCATGAAGAATTTTTTCCCACTCTTTCGGAAAATTCAGCGGCTGCATTAGCGGTTTCATAACAATTTCTACTTCTGTCGAATTTGCCGAAAGCTCCTTGAAAAAGACGGCGATATTTTCACCCCAACTCATCCATGTC
>JARRJY010000026.1:0-48740 GCA_037388705.1 Gammaproteobacteria bacterium | reverse complement strand
ATTAGAGTATTTTAATAATTAGTCACCTGGTTATTTTATCCCCTTTCTCGACTTACGCTCACACACCGCTTTTATTTCCATTGCCGCCGGAACACTTTCGACACCCGCCATGTTTTCAAGAATACACTAATATTCCGGATGCCATTTCTGCTGAATCGTCACCAGGTTAACTATACTGTAATTGATATATATCAATGTTCTATCATGGCATATGGCGTATAAATAATTCGAAACCAAGTATAATCCTAGGGGGAATAATATGACCCAAATGCAGTCTCTCACCAAGTATGAACACCAGGTATTACCAAAATTACGAGATCATCTAAATCAATCCGAGTCGGTGGAAGATGTAAAGAAATTTTATATTGCAACTGTACAGGAGTTTATTGAACTGGCGACAGAAGGTAAATTAGCAATCGATTACGATGATATCTCGCTGACACCAGAACAGGAGCCATTTTATTCCATATCGCAGAAAATAATGTCCAGCGAGGCCATGAAAGAACTTGGAGATAGCGATTTTGATTCTGTTATGCATCGCATGGCAGAACAAGCAGCACATCGTCATACGCACCTAATGAAAAATAATACCAAGACCAATCTGAAAATTAAAAATCACTAACGTTTCCAGATAAACTACCGGCATACAGTTTTGTATGCCAGTAGTTATTTATTGGTATTCCAAAAACACAGCTGTTAAATCAACTATACGTACCCTGTCTGATGATGCACGTTGTCATGTTGTTAGATATTATCTTTATTTTTTCTGGTAATAGAATATGCCCATGCACCTAAAGAAAGAAGCCCATAAAGCCCTAGTATGAACAATAATTGTTGTGGCTGGTTCCTGGCTTCATAATAGAGAATTAAAATAGTTCCTAAAGCTAGAGCGATTATAGAAAAGAGTGTTATTAATTTTGATGAGTCTGTTAAAGAGCGAATCCTGTAATTTGCGTAAGCCATCAGTAATGACACAAAAAGAAAAGTAATACTTCCAAATTCAAGAATTTCCTGCAAGCTACCTATGAGCACCAGGCAAAAAGCAAGTAACGACATTGTAATAATAGCATTGACCGGAATACGGTTCACGCGCCTGGCAAGGATACCCGGAAAGTAACCATCACCAGCAATTACCGCCATTTGCCTGGAAGCTCCAAAAACTGTCCCACTAAGTGCACTGCTGGTAGCCAGTAATGCCCCTATGATAATAAGTTCTGTACCCCAGTGACCCAGCACATCATTTGCACCAGAAGCTAACGCGTATTCTTTATTTTGTATTATATCGTTGAAAGGAATTGCTAATATGGCACCCAGAGAAATGACAACATAAATAAGCATGGCGAGAAAAATCGCCGAATAAATGGCCCTGGGGATATTTTTTTCGGGGCGTTCCATTTCATTTACCGCATTAATGACGAGCTGGAAGCCCTCGTAGGCAACAAAGGTTATTGATGAAGCAATGAGTATGGTTAAAAAGTCAAAATTTTGGTTACCTGATAATAATGTTGGCAGAGTGGCAGAGCTGTTATTAATAAGTACAAATGAAATAACGACAAGAATCACAAGCTTGGTGTAAACCATTATGTCTTCTATTTTTCCCATGCCTTTCACACTCCAGATATTGATCATCGTAAAGACAAAGATAACGGCTCCAGCCACTGCTTTCCTTGCCCATTCGACATCTGTGATGGCAAAACCACTAATGGCATACGATGCAAAAGTATATGAGTAGAGTGCCAGGGTACTGATGTAGCCAAAAATGACCCACCAGCCTATAAGTGAAGCAGCCATATGAGAATCAGGAAAGGTTTTCTTATAGAAAGAGTATGTTGAACCTTCATCCTTATAATAAACACCCAGCTTAATATATGAGTAAGCTGCTAAGCCAGCGATCAATCCACCGATAATAATTGCCATGGGGGTATAGGCACCTATCATTGAGACCGAAATACCAAGGATAGTAAAAATGCCTCCGCCTACCATGCCACCGAGTGCGATAGCAATCAGCTCAGGAATGCCCAGGTTTTTACCCCGTTTCCTGTGACAGGAATTATTATGGTTGTTTGCAGAATCCATGGTATCGACTATCTAACAACTACATTATTGGCGAGTAAATCGTTCCCAGTTGATTTTTGAGGCTAATATGCAAGATTTCTATATTGTGAACAAGCTTTATGACGAAGGCTTGAAATCCTTTTTAAGCCGGTATGCTACAGCCTATCAGAAAGTGAGTACTTATTATTTCTTGATACCTATGATTTTCAGGAACGAATCTGAAAGTTCATTGCGCCCGGCTTTGTCAAGAATATGTTCCACGGTTTCCATGATTTCGGAAAGGGGGCCGGTAAAAAACACCATGCCAAGTTCCAGTGTGGCCCTTTTGTCAGCGACCGGATTGCTGGTATTGGGATGTTTTGGTTTCAGAAAAGTAAACTGAATTTCATCCACTTCATCAGGAATTTTCTCACACCCCCCACCCGGAGAAACATAATCAAATAATTCTTCAGGGTTGTGGATTGCAACATTTTCTTCTTTAAAATCTATATCCCCCGCTTTTGCACTGAATTCGACACTGATTATTGGATTCATCGAAAAACTCCTTTACATTTAAATTAGATTATTCTTGTTTATCAATTTCTTTAAGGTATGACAATGCCTGCGGACAATCCTTACGATGCAGAATTAACCAAATTTTCTCCAGCGGGCCATGATAGGTCTTGATTTTGTCATGGAGCAAGGCCAAAAATTCTTCAAGTTTAAATTTACCATGCTGTGCACCAAGCACCGGGAGTTGTAGCGTATTGATACTATACGAGTTGGTTATGCTAAATATATTATCCAGTGCCTGTGATATCCATTCAGGTTTCCATGTGGGTTCGCAATCAAGGTCATGAACAATGGCATGCAGTTTCTTGGTTTTTCCATCACGAAGGATAACGCTACCAGGTTCCAGAAGTTCCTGTGATTCAAGTTTATTAGCTAAAAACCAGCTGGGTTTGTCATCTGAAATTGTAATTTTTGATGGTTGCCCGAGGACCAGGGAAGTATCCTGCTCTTCAACTATCGCGTTTACCTCATCAGGGGCAAGGTTTTCCGGGATTATGATGATGGTTATCCCGCACAATTTGACCTGGGATTGCTCAATATCCCAGGCAAGTTTGAGAATTTCTTGCGACATAGATTGTTTCATTTGGTTTCATATACTTTAATAGTGTAGATGATTTTTAAAAGATATTCATAGATGTCTGGAAGCCTATTTATCGAGGAAAAAGTAAATATAGTTGATAATGCAACCTGTTCACGAGTTACTTAACCGAATACATTGGGACCCTGAGTATGGTAAAGGCGAATTTGAACTTGGATTTCTCGATCGTATTGAGAAAGAAATAATCCGCCTGCCTTTTAGCAAGGTCGTATTCGTGCCTGGCGATCATTATTTTTTCCATTACATGGATGAAGATGGCATAGAACATAATGTCCCTTTCCACCGAATAAAATCTGTTTACAAGAATGGTAAGTTAATATGGCACCGGGAACACTAATTGATGTTCATATCGATGGGGCCATGGGTGAAGGTGGTGGCCAGATACTAAGGACATCATTGGCATTAAGCACATGCCTGGGAAAACCCTTTCAGATATCCAATATCCGCTCGCAAAGAAAACATCCAGGGTTACAGCCTCAGCACCTTGCCGCAGTAAAAGCGGCAAAAGAAATTTCTAATGCACAAGTGAAGGGAGCAGAAAAGGGCTCCCTGGAACTGCAATTTATTCCTGGCAAAGTGATGCCTGGCGAATATCATTTTTCAATTGGCACTGCCGGCAGCACTTCACTGGTATTTCAGACAATTCTTCCGGCACTAATGCTTGCCGAAAAACGATCAAAACTGATCCTTGAAGGTGGGACCCATAATCCTTTTGCCCCTCCGTTTGATTTTTTACATCATGCATTTTTGCCTACGCTTAACCGGATGGGACCCGTGGTCACCGCGATATTGTTGCGTCCGGGATTTGCCCCGAAGGGAGGAGGAAAAATCAGGATAGAAATACAACCAGTAAAAAAATTATCCTCTTTGGAAATATTAAAGCAGGGGAGAATAACAGGGCAACGAGCAGAAGTACTGTTAGCACATTTGCCGGAACATATTGCTATGCGTGAACTGGCAGTTATTAAACAGGAGTTAAATTTCGAAGACAGTGAACTGTCATATCATTTTGCAAATGAGGCATTCGGTGCAGGCAATGTTGTCTCTGCTATTATTAAAAGTGAATACATTACAGAGTGTTTTACTGCCTTTGGTCAGCGTGGCTTGCCAGCAGAACAGGTAGCAAAAAAGCTGGTAAAAGAAGTGCGGCGTTATGTAAAAGCAGGTGTGCCAGTCGGCAAGTATCTGGCAGATCAACTTTTATTACCATTGGCACTGGCTGGTAGTGGCAGCTTTATAACTGTTGAGCCGAGTTCGCATACCCTGACAAATATCAGTGTCATCAATGCCTTTATGGATGTCACAATCCAGTGCCAACAACTGGATACAGATGCCTGGCAGATCACATTATCATGAGCGATGTAATGGAAGACGAAGAAAAACCGTTTAAAATTGAACTGGTAAGCAATGCAACGGTTACCAGGCTGGTGCGTAAACTGGCTCATCAAATCCAGGACAATGGTTTTAGCCCGGATATCGTTGTTTGTATCGCCAGAGGCGGTTACGTCCCGGCCCGACTACTCTGTGATTTTCTGAATATTTTTAACCTTGCCAGTATGCGCATCAGGCACTATACAGGTTCAGATAAATCAGAGGCTGCTGAACTGGTCGAAAAACTGAGTATGGATGTGGGTGGAAACAAAATCCTGTTAGTGATACGGGGGATACCTTGCAAATAGTGTTTGATTATCTCAGGAGCATGCAGCCACGAGAAATAAAGGTTGCCGTATTACATCATAAACTCATCTCTAGCCTGGTCCCGGATTTTTATGCACAGAAAATCATACGTTGGCGCTGGATTACCTATCCATGGGCAGTTATCGAGGATGCACTTGGTTTTGTAAATAAGTTATCACCGCAGCCGACCAGCCCGCAACAGGCCATATCTGAGATTGAAAATAAATATGGAATCAGGTTATCCAGGAAGACGATGGAAGACGTTTTCCGGTTACTATAAGTCCGTCTGAGCTATCAATCTTTACTGTCAGGTGACCTGAATTCTTCCAGTGGTTCATCCCATTCTTCTGGCCTGGTGTCAGTAACTTCAGTTCCATAATCATCGACTTCGCCAATATCCGTAGCGCCAGACCAGTTTTCAGGCTCGGCACTAATCTCGATATCCATGTTATACCAGTCACTGAAACTTACTTCTTCAATATCACCATCAAAATGCTGGATTTCAACCAGTTCCTTGTCATTATCAACAGCTACAATCATAAAGCGCTGGCCTTTATCCTTATGAAAATACCAGTTATCGACAATGGGATCATTTTCGGTAGTCATGCTTCCTCTCCTAGGTGAATTATCTGATTTTATAAGTATTGACTATATTGTCAGGAATAAAAGCACAGGATATTGATCCTCATCAAGGAACATCTGGCATGACTGGAAGATAGTTTTACAGGGAAACTACGATTTATACACAAAAGATAATCCTGAATGGGTGCGAATGATGCCAAGACTCACTTTCATAGGCGCGACACGACAGGTGACCGGCTCCTGTTACCTGCTAGAAACATCAGCCTCTACTATTTTAATGGAATGCGGGATGTTCCAGGGTGGTAGTGAATCAGAACGCCAGAATCGCCGGCCATTCAGGTTCGATATTGGTGAAATCGATGCTGTCGTCATATCCCATACCCATCTCGATCATTGTGGCCTGTTACCCAAACTGGTGAGGGCAGGCTACAAGGGACCTGTTTATATGACCATGGGTACCTACGATCTGATCGAGGTGATGTTAACTGATGCGGCCCACCTTGAAATGAAAGATACGGAATGGGAAAACAAGCAACGACAGCGGGCAGGTAAACCGGAAATTGAACCACTCTATACACAGAAAGATGTTGAGCACACCCTGTCACAACGTTACGGGCTGCGCTACGGAGAGCTTGCAGACATAACGCCTGATATAAAACTGGTCTATCACGAAGCAGGACATATACTTGGTTCCGCCGTGGTTGAGCTTCAGATCCAGGAACAGGATTCAACTAAACGGCTGGTTTTTTCCGGTGATCTTGGCAACAGCGATGCTGCCTTGTTAAAAGACCCTGGGATACTGGAAAAAGCGGATATCCTGTTACTTGAGTCAACCTACGGCGATCGTAATCACCGTTCCATGGATGATACGGTTGACGAGTTTCGCCAGGCACTGGCTGATGCTGACGAAAGTGGAGGTAATGTCCTGATCCCTGCCTTTGCGTTAGGGAGGACCCAGGAAGTGTTATTCTGGCTGGGTAAGTTTTATCGCGAAGGAAGTTTGAAACAAACGCATGTCTTTCTTGATAGTCCGATGGCGATTAAGGCCAGTGATATTTATTTCCAACATATCCATTTATTCAATAAAGAAGATGCCGCTGCGTTCCGTAAAGTCGTAAAAGGTAACTGGAAAGAATGGTTACCCATATTGAAATGCACCCTGACCCCGGAAGAATCCATGCAAATCAACAGCATTTCGGGTGGAGCCATTATTATTGCCGGTAGTGGCATGTGTACCGGCGGAAGAATTCGTCACCACTTGAAAAATAACCTGTGGCGTAACAAGACGCACATCGTGATTGTTGGTTTCCAGGCTGAAGGTACGCCTGGCCGAGCACTGGTCGATGGTACACAGAGCTTATCGATCTTTCGA
Organism: Gammaproteobacteria bacterium; assembly: GCA_037388705.1. GTDB lineage: Bacteria > Pseudomonadota > Gammaproteobacteria > UBA6429 > Thiohalophilaceae > JARRJY01. The sequence goes on along the minus strand of JARRJY010000026.1, from coordinate 41,904 downwards.
AATGAAATTGCAGTGAATGCCACGATCCATACTATTGGCGGCTTCTCTGCACACGCTGATCAGAGTCAGCTATTAAAATGGGCTGGCCATTTCAGCGAGCCTCGCCCGGATTTGTACCTGGTGCATGGTGAGCTGGACAAAATGCTCGAGTTACAAAGGTGTTTTCATGATATATATCGTTGGTATGCAAACATACCGAGACCCGGGCAAACGATCAACTTTTAGGGTTCCGCAGGTCCTTTGTCCTGTTCGTAAAAAGTATCTTCATCAATTATCAGCGGTACGAAGGCAACACCAAGCACTGACTCAGTGTGTGTTTCACCTTTCTTATCTTTTGTGAGAATCATCAGTTCCTGGTGCATATAAGGCAGGCCAATGGGGATAACCATGCGGCCGCCTGGTTTGAGTTGCTCAATGAGATCAGGTGGAATATGACTGGCCGCAGCCGTCACGATGATAGCGTCGAAGGGGGCTTTATCCTGCCATCCCCGGTAACCATTACTGCAACGTGTTTCTACGTTTGCATAGCCCAGTTCATGTAAACGTACCTGGGCTGCTTCCGCAAGTTCAGGAACACGTTCAATACTGTAAACCTGTTTGGCCAGGCGGGAAAGAATTGCAGCCTGGTATCCTGAACCGGTACCCACTTCCAGCACGGTACTTTCCGGTGCCAGGTCAAGCAAATCAGTCATTAAGGCCACGATGTAAGGTTGCGAGATAGTTTGCCCGTGGCCTATGGGCAAAGGGCCATTGTCAAAAGCAAAAGGAAGGAGATCCTCGGGAACAAAATTTTCCCGATTAACTTCTTCCATGGCAGTCATAACATGCTCACTGAATTTTTCTCTACCGGTAAACCCGGCAGTGAATTTCGCTTCATTGCGAATTTCATCCAGCATGTGTTTATGACGGTCTTTCATAAATCTGCTGAATGTTATGACGTCCCTTCCTGCCAGGAACTTAAATAGGTTTGTTGTTCATTGGTAAGCTGGTCAATACTGATATTCATGGCATCAAGTTTCAGCTTTGCTATATGATTATCGATTTCAAGTGGTACATTGTGCACTGTAGTAGCCAGTTGCGCCTGATGTTGCTTCATATAGATGGCACATAGCACCTGGTTGGCAAAACTCATATCCATAACCGCAGAGGGATGGCCTTCAGCAGCAGCGAGGTTTACCAGCCGGCCTTCAGCAAGTAAACGAATGCAGCGACCATCTTTTAATGTGTATTCGTCGACATGTTCACGTGGCCTGGTTTTGTTACTACTGAGTGATTCCAGTGCAGGGATGTTAATTTCCACGTTAAAGTGGCCGGCATTGGCCAGCACACAACCATCTTTCATTACTTCCATGTGTTGTTTATCAATGGCATGTTTGTCACCGGTAACGGTAAGCATAAAATCGGATTGCCTTGCCGCCTCCAGCAAGGGCATTACCCGGTAGCCATCCATGGTCGCTTCCAGTGCGCGCAGTGGATCCACTTCAGTCACTATAACGTGGGCTCCATGACCTTTGGCACGCATCGCCACACCACGGCCACACCAGCCATAACCCACAACCGTAAAGGTTTTCCCGGCTAACAGAATATTGGTGGCACGGATAATTCCATCCAGTGCACTCTGGCCAGTGCCGTAACGGTTATCAAAAAAATGTTTCGTCATGGCATCATTCACGGCAATGATGGGAAACTTGAGAGCCTGATCTTTCGCCATGGCGCGTAGCCTGATCACACCAGTGGTGGTTTCTTCAGTACCTCCCAGCATATTCTCGAGCAGCTCGGGGTGGCTTTTATGCATTTCACTTACCAGGTCAGCACCATCGTCCATGGTGATTACTGGTTTGTGGGCGAGTGCAGACTGGATATGCTGATAATATGTGTCAGTATCTTCACCACGTATGGCAAATACCGGGATGAGGTATTTTTCCACCAGGGCAGCGGCAACATCATCCTGTGTGCTAAGCGGATTACTGGCACATAACACCAGATCAGCCCCCGCCATTTGTAAAGCCCGGGCAAGGTTGGCAGTTTCAGTCGTAATGTGTAAACAACCACTGATGCGAATTCCTTCAAGAGGCCGCTCTTTCGCCAAGCTTTGCATTAAATGCCGGATAACAGGCATTTCTTTCAATGCCCATTCAATGCGTGATTCACCTTGTTCGGCTAGCGAGGGATCCTTGATATCTGGCATTGTGTCTCCAGCATGAGGTTACAATTTGCAACTTAGTATAGGCATTCTGGCGAAACAGGACGACTGTTTATTCCAGTTCAGCAAGTTGTTCTTCAATATGCCGCAGTTCTTCAGCGGTGGATTTGGCAATTCCTTCCAGCACCTCGGCATTTTCCAGTTGTAAAGCCTGTTCCTCGGAGTCAGCATCAAGCCCCTGGCGATAATCTTTTTCGATAGATTGAAGCCGGGCACGTAACTCGTCTCGCTTTGCGATTAACTGTAGTTTTTCATTCTGAGTATCTGTCATAGTCCATCCTGCCAGCTTATTTTGATGTTTTGACTTTACAGGCTGATAAAGCTTCGCGCCATTCATTTATTAGCAAATGATGAAATACTGCATCATCATCAGCGTGTTGAAAATAATCCTTGTTAACCTTGAGCTTGAAGGTTTCCCAGCCGTTGTCAATGGCACATTCTACGTTCAATTCCCAAAGCTCATCACGGGGTTCCACTTCAAACAGGTAGGCTTCAAGCTGCAATTCATCAAGGAGTTTGCTGGTGACCTCGCGAATTTCAGCAAGTTCTGCGCTTGATATTGTCATACTGGCCCCCTGTGTTGAGAGTTCAGGTTTGGTAACCCAACTAAGAATATGAAAAATAGCTAATTTTCAGAACTAACTGTAAATACTAGGAAAACTTTTATTTCTGTGAATTGATTTAGATCATAAGAACAATAAATTATTTGTACTATATTGTTAATGTTTCAGAAAAAGGATCATATCTGGAGACTTCTATGCAAATTCCATTACAAATTACATTCCGTCATATGGAGCACTCCGATGCTCTTGAAGCGAATATCCGGGAAAAAGCCGAAAAACTGGATCAATTTGCGGATCATATTATGAGTTGCCGGGTTGTTGTTGATCTCGAGCATAAACATCATCAACAGGGAAAATTATTTAGTATAAAAGTTGATATCAAGGTTCCTGGAAAGGAAATCGTGGTTGATCGCCGTTCTGAACAACATCATGCCCATGAAGATCCCTATGTTGCTGTGAGGGATGCTTTTGACGCGGCAAAGCGCCAGCTTGAAGATTATGTCAGGAAAACGCGCGGCAAGATAAAAGTCCATGAAACCGCACCGCATGGGAAGATAAAACAGCTTTTTCCATACGAAGACTATGGCCTGATTGAGACACCGGATGGCAGGGAAATCTATTTTCACAGGAACAGTGTCGTAGATGACAGTTTCGATAAGTTGGAGGAAGGTGACAGCGTGCGATTTAGTGAAGAAATGGGAGACAACGGCCCCCAGGCCAGCACAGTGCATGTTGAAGGTAAACACCATGTCGTCTAGGTACCGGATTCCAGAACGATTATATGTCAGCCGGTGAATACTGTAATCGAGATGTTGTTGTTATCGAAAAGGGTGAGCCTGTTCGCGAAGCAATTCACCTGATGCGAGAGCACCACGTCGGCGATGTGGTGGTTGTTGAGAGGCTGGCAAATGCCTCAAAACCAATCGGCATTCTAACGGACAGGGATATCGTCATTGAAATTCTTGCTAAAGATGTTGATGTAGATGCGGTCAATGTCGGTGATGTAATGAGCTATCAGCTTGCTACCGTCACTGAAGATACCAGGCTAATCGATTCTATCAAGTTGATGAAGAATAAAGGCGTTCGCAGGCTGCCAGTGGTTAATAAGCAAAATGAATTACAAGGCATCCTGTCCGTCGATGATGTTCTGGAACTGGTGGTTGAACAACTATCAGATGTTGTCGGGCTAATATCCAGGGAAATTACTTTCGAGGAAAAAACAAGGAAATAAACGTTATATTTTCTATTGGAGGATTGATATGGCTAAAGATGAAAAAGAATCAAAACAGGAAGTTCAGAAAGTTGAACCAACTCGTGCATTAAGCCCTTTCGAGGAAATGGAAAGAATGTTTGACAATTATTTTTCTCGTGGCTGGATGCGACCTTCCCATTTTGACTGGCCGTCATTTCCCGGGACAAAGGCCTTTGAAGGCAAGACACCCAGTGTAGATGTTATTGATCGTGATGATGAAATAATCGTGAAAGCAGAATTACCGGGTGTGGACAAGAAAGATATCGAGGTATCAGTTACCAACAACACGGTAACAATTAAAGGAACGACCAGTCACGAAGAAAAGGAAGAAAAGGGGGATTATTATCGTTGTGAAATCTCACGGGGTAGTTATTCTCGTACTTTATCATTGCCTGCCGATGTCGATGAAGATAACACTAGGGCAAAAGTCAGGGATGGCATTCTTGAGCTTACTTTACCCAAGCTGAAAAAATCCAGGCGCCGCAATATAAAAGTTGAATGATAAAATGGATAACATAATGCCTGCTTGCAAAGAGCAGGTATTATGCCGAAGGAAACATTTTATCTGGATTAAGAATGCCGTTAGGATCAAACTCGGATTTAATACGACGCATTATATTTAATGTAACAGGGTCAATTTCCCGATCGACAAAATCGCGTTTTTCAATTCCCACGCCATGTTCCCCCGATAGTGTGCCATCCAGTTCAAGTACCAGGGCAAAGACTTCATCCAGGCATTTATGACCATTTGACATTTGTGCCGGGTCATCCGGGTCAAGCAACAGGTTAACGTGAATGTTGCCATTACCGGCATGACCAAAATTGACAATAGTGATGCCATATTTTTTTGCCAGTTCCTCGAGACCACGAATTAATACCGGGATGTTGGAAACCGGTACTACCACATCTTCGTTGATTTTCTTTGGTGCGATTTTTCGTAATGCAGGGGACAGCGCTTTTCGCGTTGCCCATAAGGCTGCAACCTGTTCATCAGTTTCAGCTGCAGTGATTGTGACGAGGCCATCGTTACCAGCCGCCTGTTTTATTGCGCCGACTGAGTCATTGAGAGTATGTTCTGGACCATCCACTTCAATCATTAACATGGCGCCAGCATTATCCGGTAGTTCTGCTTCGGAGTAATCACGGATCATGTTAATTGCCTGGCCGTCGATAAATTCCAGCGCACAAGGGGTAACAGGTTGGGCCATGATGGCGGCAACGGCCTGTGCGGCAGATTCAATATCTTTGTAGATAGCCTGCATGGTTCGCTTTGCTTCTGGTAGCGGTGTGAGCTTTAACGTAGCTTCGGTAATGATGGCCAGTGTACCTTCAGAGCCTATCAGTAAACGTGTCAGGTCATAGCCAACCACGCCCTTGGTAGTGAATACGCCGGTACGAATTTCTTCACCCTTACCGGTAACTGCTTTCAAGCCAAAAACATTTTCACGTGGTGTACCGTACTTAACAGCACGTGGTCCAGCCGAGTTGTAGGCCAGGTTGCCGCCAACAGAACAGTATGCTGCACTGGTGGGATCAGGCGGCCAGAAAAAACCGTATTGTTTCGCGACGTCCTGTACCTGCTGGTTAGTCACGCCTGGTTCAACAATCATATAACGATTGGCTTGATCTACTTTCAGAATTTTATTCATCTTCTCTGTCGATAACACGACACCAGCCTGTAAAGGGACAGTTGCACCGGTGGTGCCGGTGCCGCGACCACGTGCTGTTAACGCGATATTATGCTCGTTACAAAGTTTTACCAGTATGGCAACTTCGTCATGGTTGTTGGGAAAGATTACGGCCTGGGGCGTGGCATGACGACGACTATTGTCATAGCCGTAAGGCCAGCATTCGTTGGGATCAGTCAGTAACTGGTCGGCTGAAAACTGCCGTGTTATGGCAGATAAGAATGCCTCGGGAAAGGAGGATGTTTCAGTGGGTTGATCCAATCTGGATGTTCCAATTCAGGCGTTAACCAAACAGGGTTTCATCAATCTGGTGACAAAGACAATGAATAGTTAACAGGTGGACTTCCTGGATGCGGGCCGTGGATTCAGAAGGGACACGAATTTCTATATCGTTAATATCCAGTAGCTTTGCCATTTCACCACCATTCCGGCCTGTTAAAGCGATAACATGCATTTTCTTTTGTTGAGCGGCTTTAATAGCTTCAACCACGCTGTCAGAATTACCGCTGGTGGAAATCGCCAGCAAGATATCATTTTCAACACCGAGAGCCAGTACCTGCTTGGAAAAAACCTGGTTATATCCGTAGTCATTGGAAATAGCCGTTAGCGCCGAAGAATCAGTGGTTAACGCGATGGCGGGCATACCCGGGCGCTCACGCTCAAAGCGGCAAACCATTTCCGCTGCAAAATGCTGGGCATCAGCCGCTGAACCTCCGTTACCACAGCTGAGAATTTTCTTGCCATCTTTTAAAACGCTGAGCATCAGGTTTACTGCCTGGCTAATGGGCCCGGCCAACTCATCAGCGGAAATTTGCTTGGTGCGAATACTGTCTTCAAACAGGTGACGGATGGCATCACTATGGTTCATGGTTCTGTCCTGAAAGCCCGGTTAAAATTAATATTATGCCTGGAAGGCATCTTTTATCCATTCTATCTCAGGATTGGTATCGGATGAAGTGATTGAAATGACATCAAAGCGGGCGGGTTGATGGGCATGGCTCGATTTTTCCAGCAAGTAGTTAGTGGCAGCCTTGATCAGGCGTGACTGTTTGCGGTAATCAACGCTATCTGCTCCGGAGCCAAAGCGGTTATTTTTTCGATAACGCACTTCGACAAAGACCAGGTGGGGTTCGTCACGCATGATGAGGTCAATCTCACCACCTTTAATCTGGTAATTACGTTCTACAAGATCCATACCTTGTTGCACCAGAAAATCACGCGCCAGTTTCTCGGCTTCCGCACCTATTTCCCTTGTTGTTTTCGATGTGAAGCCAAACATATTATTGCAGTCCTTCGTCTTTTAGTACCGGGCGACCACTTCGAAATTTCACCCAGGTCAGTTGTCGGTGTATTCGTTGTTTTCCATCGAGGCTAAGGCTACCCGTTTCTCCATCATACCTCTCGTAAGGATAACGTTTCAAAGTGTTTAACGCTGCAATGATATTGTAGGCATCTACCCCCAGCGCATATAAACGTTGCAGGCGATTTCCTGCTTTTGAAATGTAGGGTTCCAGTTCAGTACGTAAACTTCTGTGAGTAGTGCTTTCGCTCAATACCCAGGGCATATCCCCAAACGCCAGGCCATCCATATCGCGATCGCGTTCCTGGTTCAGGTTACCCGTGTAAACATGGGATGTGGCATAAACCGGAAGATCCGAGGCATGATAAAACTTGAGTTGAGGGCGAATTTGACGGGCCTGTCTCGGATAGGCTGCGATAAAAATAAAATCAACATCCTGACGACGTCGTGGCGTGAATTTGACTTTACGGTTCAGTAAATACTCCACGCTACGATATCTCGATTGACTCTCATCAATATTCATGAGCTTGCGGATAGGTTGAGAAAAATCATTATCCCTGGCGATATATTGTTGCACTTCAACAATTTTACCCCCTATTTGTTGCCAGCGTTCTGCAAAGGCATGGTAAACACGTTCACCCCATGGTCCTTGTGGAACCAGTACGGCAGCATTCACATGCCCATCCAGCCAGGTTCGTTCAGCTACCTGCCGGGCTTCATCTTCCGGGGATAAACCAAATTGAAACAGGTTTTCCGGAATATTATCATCCAGCTCATTATTGAGTGCCAGTGTAGGTACTTTAAGATCATTCTCTTGAACCAGTAATTCAATGGCTTTTTTATCCAGCGGCCCAATAACAAACTGGGCACCTTCACCTATCGCTTGTTGATATATAGCATTGATATTTTCTGGTGTTGCTCCGGTATCCAGGATACGTATCTTTTGGGTAGTGTGGCCGGAACTATTATAGTACGCGGCTAAAAAACCATCGCGCACAGCTTCAGCAGCGGTAGCAAATTTGCTACTAAACGGTAACATCAACGCGATGTTGCTGGGCACAATAACATCTTCCTGTTTGCGGTTCTGCAGGTTAGCAAGAATTTCCTCAAGTACAGGGTGCTCAGGATAAAGTTCACGCCACTCCTGTATACGTGCTTTCAACGTAGCGGGTTGTAACTGGTAAGCCTTGGCAATTTGTACCAGCTCCATCCAGCCACTCAAAGTATCAGGTGGGGGGTTCGTACGAAGTTGTTGCAAGGCGCGCTCGGAAAACATCGCCAGAGCTTCCCATATAGCATACTGGTTCTGTTTGACTTGTTCTGGATTATTTATATATGGTCCACTTAGCACGTGTTCGCGAGCACTTTCCAGCCGGTTACCGACCATGGTAAACGCTTCAGCACGTAACTGGTGAAACTCGGCTATTAAATAGGAAGGTGTTGAAACCGGTGGCGTTAAGATTAATGCTGAAAGAACAGCCTCAGGATTACGTTCTGCAAGCGCCAGGTTAGCCTGTGTTAATTTATAAAGAAAGTATTGCTGTTCATCCAGGGTGGATAAGTTAACAGTGTTCAGTAACTGTCTTGCCTGTAATGGTTGTTCAGCCTTGGCCATAGCCATTACAGCCTTGAGTAACAAGGTGTTTTGCTCTTTCGCGGGGGCCTCTCCGGCAAGTTCCTTGAATTGCTGTGCAGCTTCACTATAGCGACCCTGGTTAACCAGTCGTTCGGCATTTTCGATACTGACTGGACCCGCCTCTTCTCCAGGCTGCGGCATACCGGCACAACCGGATAACATTACCACCAATAATAAAATAGGAAAAAGCCACTGTTGTTTCATAATCTTGTGTAAACTCGGTTCTTGTTTTAGTAAAGCCAATCGTAATTTCGGATTATAACGTGTTAGCAGAAAAGAATACCCTGTATGTTGTCGCAACCCCCATTGGAAATCTTGGGGATATGTCACAACGTGCGCAAGAAATTCTTGGTGTAGTCGACATAATAGCCGCGGAAGATACCCGCCATAGCGGCAAATTACTCCAGCACTATGGTATTAAAACACCTTGCATAGCTTTCCACGAGCATAACGAACGACAGGTTAGTGAGTCCATACTTAATCGCATGGAAAGTGGTGAATCAGTAGCATTAATTTCAGATGCCGGGACTCCATTACTCAGTGATCCCGGTTTTCACCTGGTACGCGAGGCACATCAACGCGGCCTGAAAGTGGTACCAATACCGGGGGCCAGTGCCTTACTGGCTGCATTATCCGTGGCGGGTTTACCCACCGATTGTTTCAAGTTCGTCGGCTTTTTGCCCGCCAAGAGTACACATCGTCAGCAGCAGTTATCGGCATTGCGGAAAGAAACATGCACACTGGTGTTTTATGAAAGCCCGCATCGAATCCTGGAATGCCTGACGGACATGACCTCGATTCTGGGCGGTGAAAGGATTGCCACCATCGCCCGGGAACTGACCAAGACCTTTGAAACAGTGAAACAGGATAGTCTGTCTGCATTAAAAGAATGGGTAGAAGCAGATAGTAACCAGCAGCGTGGTGAGTTCGTGGTGATAGTAAGTGGTTGTCAGGAGCCTGTTGCTGAAGAAATCGATGACGAGGCAATCCGGATATTATCTTTGCTGGTTGCCGAGTTACCCGTTAAACAGGCAGCAAAACTGGCGGCCGAGATTACCGGTGAGAAAAAGAACCGCCTCTACCAATATGCACTGGAACACTTAAAGTAAGCACCCATTGGCCCGAGCAAGTATAATAAGGTTTGGAGTCGGCCAGGCAGTCGCTGGAAAATCACTGATTTTCTGGAGGAAAGTCCGGGCTCCGAAGGGCAGAGTGCCAGGTAACGCCTGGGGGGCGTGAGCCTACGGAAAGTGCAGCAGAAAGTATACCGCCAGTTTGTTCACAAACTGGTAAGGGTGAAAAGGTGCGGTAAGAGCGCACCGCGTCGGTGGTAACACTCGGCGGCGATGGCAAACCCCACTCGGAGCAAGACCAAATAGGGGAACAATGGTGCGGCCCGCACTGTTCCCGGGTAGGTTGCATGAGGTATGTGGTGACACATATCCCAGATGAATGACTGTCTACGACAGAACCCGGCTTATCGGCCGGCTCCTATACTATATATATAGAAACAGTTTATTTTGTTCAGAGAATCCCTGAATAAAAATCGCCCAATTACTGTACAAAACTTGCTCAAACTCTTCTTAAGTCACTTTAAGTAAAATCCATAAGTTATTGATAATTAAGATATTTATTTTGTCTAAAAATTAGCCATTATTGACTCTTTTACCTTCACTGACGCACGTAAGTTACTGTTCCCAAAGCAAGAATTCCTAAAAATGTGGATCAGTTTGCTTGCAGTGTGGGAATTTTGAAACTATAGTGTACGAAAGTGGAAAAAAGTGGGGATTAATGGGGGAAACCCCATTTAAAGGGGATTCAAATCGTGTTCCGGGGAGTCAATACTCTAAATCTGGATGCTAAGGGCCGGATGGCAATGCCGAGCAAGTATCGGGAGCGCCTGCTGGCCCAGTGCAATGGACAAATGATTGTCACTGTTGATCGCAGTGATGCCTGTTTGTTGCTGTACCCCCTGCCTGAATGGGAAGACATTGAACGCAAATTAGTGCGTCTCGGAAATCTCAATCCTCAAGCCCGTCGTTTGCAACGTTTGCTGATCGGTCATGCTACCGAAGTGGAACTGGATGCCAACGGCCGTATTTTAATTCCTCCTCCACTAAGAGAGTTTGCCAGGCTGGACAAACGTGTAGCGCTGACCGGGCAGGGCAACAAGTTTGAAATCTGGGATGAGGCAACCTGGACTGAGCAACGTGATACATGGATTACCAGTGATGATGAACAAGCAGAATTATCTGCAGATCTGGAATCGTTATCACTGTAACCCATGAGCACTGAAAAACAGGAACACATCCCTGTATTGCTCAATGAAGCGATAGCAGGGCTAGCCATTAAGCCCAATGGGCGTTACATAGATGGCACATTCGGTCGTGGCGGACACAGTCGCGCCATATTGAAACAACTAGGTAGTGAGGGCAGGTTGCTGGCCATGGATAAGGACCCGGCAGCCATTGAAAAAGCACAAACGGATTTTACTTCTGATGAACGGTTTGTACTAAGGCAGGGTTCCTTCGCCATGCTCGAACAGAGAGTAAAAGAGTTAGGTTGGATGGGGCAGGTCGATGGCATTTTACTCGACCTGGGGGTTTCGTCTCCCCAGCTGGATACAGCAGACCGCGGTTTTAGTTTTCTCCATGATGGTCCACTTGATATGCGCATGGATCCCCACCAGGGCATATCGGCTGCTGATTGGCTGGCCACGGCCAAAGAACAGGAAATCATCCAGGTATTAAAAGAATACGGTGAAGAGCGTTTTGCCAAACGGATTGCCCGCGCGATTGTGAAAACACGTGATGAATCCCCAATTCGCACCACAAAACAACTCGCGGCAATCGTGGCAGCAGCCAACCCCAAACATGAGAAAGGCAAAGACCCGGCAACGCGCAGTTTTCAGGCTATCCGGATTTTTATTAACCAGGAGCTGGAAGATATTAAAAGCTGTTTATCACAGGTGATTGATGTGCTGAAACCAGGGGGGCGTTTAGTCGTGATCAGTTTCCACTCGCTTGAAGATCGCATCATTAAACGTTTTATCCGTGAGCAGGTAAAAGGAGATGATTTTCCGCCTGATTTACCAGTTACTCATGTGCAGCTGAACCCAAAGATGAAAGCGATTGGAAAAGCAGTACATGCGAGTGATGAAGAACTAAAAATAAATCCGCGTGCACGCAGTGCCGTAATGCGTATCGCGGAGCGACTGCAATGAAGACACCACTAATTATTGGTGCACTGACGATTGCAGTAGTTATGTCGGCTTTGGGCGTTGTGTATGTCAAACATCAAAGTCGAAAGCTGTTTGTTGAACTGAACGTACTTGAAACAGAACGTGATCGTCTGAATGTTGAGTGGGGACAGTTACAACTTGAATTAAATACCTGGGCAGCACATGGCCGCATTGAGAATAAAGCAAGAAAAAACCTGGGCATGACTGGCATTAAACAAGACAAGGTAATTTTTATTAAACCATGAGTGAGCAAGTGCACAAACCTGCAACAGCATTCAGAACCGGGGTGGTTACCACCGCGGTACTTGGCTTTGCTGCCGTGCTTTGCTGGCGAGCCGTTGATCTGCATGTGTTTAATAAAGATTTTCTGCAAAGCCAGGGCGATGCACGCTACTTGCGGGTACAACCCGTGGCGGCACATCGTGGCATGATACTGGATCGAAATGGCGAACCACTGGCAATCAGTACACCAGTTGATTCTGTCTGGGTGCAACCACGTGACTTTATGTCGGCACAGTCACGCTGGCACGAGTTAGCCAAGTTGCTTAATTTAAGCATGAAACAACTCAACCACCAGGTGTTATCGCGACAGAACAAACAATTTGTTTATTTAAAACGCCATGTCGCTCCTGCGGTCGCCAAACAGGTAATGAAGCTGGGAATTCCCGGTGTTTCTCTGCAGCGTGAATATAAACGTTTTTATCCGGATGGTGAGGTAACAGCCCACGTAGTTGGTTTCACCAATGTTGATGATAAGGGCCAGGAAGGACTGGAGCTTGCCTATGATGACTGGTTGAGCGGCCAACCGGGCAGTCAACGTGTTATCAAGGATCGCTTGGGCAGGGTTATTAAACATATAGAACAGGTTCGTGCACCAAAAGCAGGAAAAGATTTAACACTGAGTATTGATCGTCGCCTGCAGTACCTGGCTTACCGCGAACTTAAACGGGCGGTGATAAAAAACAAGGCACGTTCCGGCTCTGCAGTAGTGATGGATGCACGTAGTGGTGAAGTGTTGGCAATGGTCAACCAGCCAGCTTACAACCCCAACAAGCGCAGTGACGGGGTAAGTAGTCATTACCGAAATCGTGCCGTTACGGATGTGTTTGAACCTGGTTCAACTATTAAGCCATTTACTGTAGCCGCAGCACTTGAATCAGGCCGTTTTAACAGTCGTTCTAAAATCGACACAGCACCGGGATTTTTAAAAGTTGGTGGCAACATTGTTAAAGATACCCGTAACTACGGGCGCATTGATTTAACTACTCTTATCAAGAAGTCCAGCAATGTGGGTGCGACCAAACTGGCACTGGCAATAAAACCAGAATATTTATGGGATGTTCATTCAAGAGTCGGGTTCGGTGAAACAACCAATAGCGGTTTTCCGGGGGAAGCCAGTGGTTTGCTTACTCATGCCAGTCAATGGCATGAGATTGAGCGAGCCACGCTGGCTTTTGGTTACGGAATGTCAGTCACCGCATTGCAGTTAACAAGGGCATATTCGGTCATTGCTAATGACGGTAAGATACAAAATGTAAGTTTTCTTCGCCAGGATGAATTTAAAAGCTCACAACAGGTACTCAAGCCTGTCATTGCACGCCAGATACGTAATATGTTAAAGCAGGTAGTGAATAAAGGCGGTACTGGTACCAGGGCACATCTTGCCGGTTATAGCGTGGCGGGTAAAACGGGTACAGTTAAAAAAGTGACTAATGGTGGATACAGTGAAGATCGCTATACCGCTGTGTTCGCTGGTATGGTGCCGGCATCCCAGCCACGTCTTGTCATGGTGGTCACAGTTGATGAGCCAAGTAACGGTGTTTACTACGGTGGTGAAGTGGCTGCCCCGGTATTCGCTGCAGTGATGAGTAACGCGGTGCACCTGATGGATATCAAGCCTGATGATCTGTCACGCAAATCTGTAAACATGGCATTACTGCAAAATCAAATTGCGGGGGTAAGTCCATGATGGCCATGAATAACAAGACAAACTCCGTAATGTTGAGCGGCCTTCTCAGTAACTGGTTAGAAGTACCGGTAATCATGGATCACATCATTCATGGAATTACCCTGGATAGTCGTGATGTCAGACCTGGTTATTTATTCCTTGCCTGTAAGGGGAAAACAGTAAACGGCACAGAATTTATTGATAAAGCAATTGCCCAGGGTGCAGTCGCAGTAATCTGGGAAACAAATGACTCGGCAACAGCAATTCCATTCAATACCCGTAAATCACCACAGGGTAATGATATACCTGTTATTGCACTTGACGGGCTGTCAAAAAAAGCAGGTTTGATAGCCAGCCGGTTCTTTGCCGAGCCTTCCAAACAAATGTTTGTTACCGGTATCACTGGTACCAACGGAAAAACATCATGTAGCCACTTCCTGGCACAGGCATTAAACGCTGATGAAACAACCGGCATTATTGGCACCCTGGGTAACGGGTTATATGGTCAACTGGAAACAGCGACCCATACCACGCCCGATGTTGTTCGCTGCCACCAGTTACTGGCCGAGATGCTTGCAAACGGTGCACGGAATGTCGCGATGGAAGTATCTTCACACGCACTTGATCAGGGGCGTGTTACTGGTATTGATTTCGATTGCGCCGTGTTTACAAACCTGTCTCGCGATCATCTCGACTATCACGGGGATATGGAAAGCTACCTGGAAAGCAAGTTAAAACTTTTCAGCGTACCATCTCTTAAATTTGCAGTTATTAACAATGATGAAGCAGTATCAGAAAAAATACGTGCAGTGATATCGACCCCGGTTAAGGTTATCACTTACGGCATGAAGACAAATGCTGATGTAATTGCCACTGATATTCAATTAAGCCACGATGGTATAAAGATAAAAGTTACCACCCCCTGGGGTGCAGGAGAACTTAAAACAAGTCTTTTAGGACGGTTCAATGTCAGTAACCTGTTAGCTGTACTATCAGTGTTGTTATTAAAAGGTATCAAGTTTGAAGATGCGCTACAACGACTCGCAAAAGTGCAGGGTGTAGCAGGTCGCATGCAATGTCTTCAATCAAATGAGAAGCCATTGGTTGTTGTTGATTATGCACATACACCTGATGCGTTGGAACACGTACTGTCTGCACTACAGGAGCACCAGCATAAACAGCTATGGTGTGTATTTGGTTGTGGCGGCGACCGGGATCAGGGTAAACGCCCGATGATGGGTGCAATCGCTGAAAGACTGGCAGATCAGCTGGTAATTACTACTGATAACCCCCGCTCGGAAGATCCCCAGGCCATTGTTAATGAAATATCCGAAGGATTAAGTAAAGCCTCCGATGCACATATCCAGCTGGACCGTGCAGAAGCAATTGAGTATGCGATCAATAATGCCTCGCAGGAAGATATCGTGTTAATTGCGGGCAAAGGACATGAAACCTACCAGGAAGTTAATGGTAAACGTTATCCGTTTAGTGACATGGAAACAGCAAAACATTACCTGGAGGTGAGAGCATGAGGAAGAATGCTTTCACCATGCAACTATCCCGTGTAGCAGAAATTCTGGGTACAGACTATCACGGTGAGGATGTGTTAATTGAAGGTGTCAGTACGGATACACGTACCTTGCAGGGTGGAGAACTGTTTGTTGCCCTGAGAGGCGAAAACTTTGACGCCAATGATTTTGCTGTCAGTGCCATTCAACAAGGTGCTAGTGCCTGCCTGATGGAAAAAGCTGTAAGCGGTGTTGAAAATTATATTGTTGTACAGGATTGTCGTAATGCCCTGGCTCAGCTGGCAAAAGCCTGGCGTGCACAGTTTGATATTCCTGTTATTGCTGTTACCGGCAGTAATGGCAAGACAACCGTCAAGGAAATGATTGCTTCAATCCTGGCTCAGCAAGGTAAGGTGCTGGCCACAAAAGGCAATTTAAATAATGACATTGGCGTACCTTTAACAATATTCCGCTTAAATAAGCAACATGACAGCGCCATTATCGAAATGGGTGCCAACCACCCAGGTGAAATTGCCTATCTGGTTGATATTGCAAATCCTGATGTAGGTATCGTCAATAATGCGGCGGCTGCCCACCTTGAAGGTTTTGGCAGTCTGCAAGGTGTCGCCAGGACCAAGGGCGAGATGTTTACTGGTCTAAACAGTCAGGCAACTGCTGTAATAAATATTGATGATCAGTTTGCATCTCTCTGGAATGAACTGGCAGGCACACGAAACAAAATTTATTTTGGCCTGGGTGAACAGGCAAATGTGAAAGCTACATGGGAAGTGAATTCTGCAGGAAGTGAATTGACCGTCTCCACACCGGGACAGACATTTTCAGTGCAGCTGTCTTTAATGCATTGGCAGCAATCGCTGCATGCAGCGTCATCAATATTCCGGTCAGCGCCATCAAAAAAGGCCTTGAAGAGATACAGCCAGTTAAAGGCCGTCTTCAGTTAAAAGCAGGTATCAATGGCAGCCAGTTAATTGATGATACTTATAATGCCAATCCGGCATCCCTTGATGTGGCACTTGAGGTATTAAAAAACTTTTCAGGACAGCATTATCTTGCCCTGGGTGATATGGGTGAGCTGGGTGAAGAATCCCGGAGCTTGCACGAACAGGCTGGCAAACAGGCAAAAGAATCAGGTGTACAACGCCTGTTTACGTTGGGACCCCTGGCCGAGTTTGCTGGCAAGGCTTTTGGCCAGGGTGCCGAAAGCTACCAGCAGCACGATGACATGATTGAAGAGCTAAAAAAAGAATTACATGAACATATTACCTTGCTGGTAAAAGGTTCGCGTTCCATGCATATGGAAAAAATAGTTGAAGCGGTAAGCACAGGATAAGGAAAAAAATAAATGCTTTATCACCTCACTCAATACTTACAAGAATTTTACAGCGGGTTTAACGTTTTCAATTACCTGACTATGCGCGCAATCCTGGGTATTTTAACCGCGTTAGTTATTTCATTATTAATTGGCCCGGTAATGATAAGAAAACTGAGTACTTACAAAATCGGGCAAACCGTACGTGACGATGGGCCGGAGTCACATTTTAGTAAAGCAGGGACACCAACGATGGGTGGTGCCTTAATCCTTGTGGCAATAGGAATAAGTACCTTGCTCTGGTCTGATCTGAATAATCGTTATGTCTGGGTCGTGTTAGCGGTCACGTTTGTGTTTGGCGTAATTGGATGGGTGGATGATTACAAGAAACTTGTAAAGCAGGATCCAAAAGGATTAATCGCACGTTACAAGTATTTCTGGCAGTCAGCCTGTGCACTGGTGGTCGCAATATATCTTTACAAGACAGCTTCACCGGTTGAAACACAACTTATCGTACCGTTCTTTAAAAATATCACCATTTCTCTGGGAGTGGTCAGTTTTGTTTTGCTGACCTACTTTGTCATTGTCGGCTCGAGTAATGCCGTCAACCTCACCGACGGGCTGGATGGACTGGCTATCCTGCCAACGGTAATGGTGGGTGGTGCCCTGGGATTTTTTGCTTATCTGTCCGGTCACTCGGGATTTTCTGACTACCTTGGTATTCCATATGTGGCCGGAGTAGGTGAACTGGTAATTTTCTGTGGGGCCCTGGTTGGAGCTGGTCTTGGTTTCTTATGGTTTAACACTTACCCGGCACAGGTATTCATGGGTGACGTGGGCGCGCTTTCACTGGGTGCGGCACTGGGAATAGTTGCCGTGCTGGTCAGACAGGAACTTGTGCTCTTTATCATGGGCGGTGTGTTTGTCATGGAAACTGTTTCAGTCATCATGCAAGTAGCTTCTTACAAGTTAACTGGTAAACGTATTTTTCGAATGGCTCCGCTCCATCATCACTTTGAATTAAAAGGGTGGCCTGAACCAAGAGTAATTGTTCGTTTCTGGATAGTGACAGTTATTCTGGTGTTAGTAGGGTTGTCAACATTAAAACTGCGTTAAACAAAGATGAGTGTTTTACAGGAAAAAATGAGTAACTCGATGAGTAATGCGATTACAGCGTTAGCAAGTAAAAGAGTACTGATTGTCGGTCTCGGCAAGACTGGTTTGTCCTGTGCGCGTTTTTTAAATAAACGTGGTATCGAGGTTGCCGTTACCGATTCACGCGATAACCCGCCGGGTCTTGAAAAGCTAAAACAGGAATTACCAGATATTGCCGTGTTTGTTGGAGCATTTAGCCAGGAAGTTTTTGAACGAGCTGACGTATTGATTGTTAGCCCAGGCGTGTCTGTAAATGAACTTCATATACAGGCAGCAGAGGCGCGGGGCGCAGAAGTAATCGGTGATGTTGAGTTGTTCGCGAGAATTGCAGAGGCACCGGTGCTGGCTATCACGGGTTCTAACGGTAAAAGTACCGTGACCACGTTACTGGGTGAAATGGTACGGGTATCAGGATTAAATGTTGCCGTCGGTGGCAACCTGGGCACACCAGTGCTGGATTTACTGGAGCAACCAGTACCAGATTTTTATGTACTTGAACTCTCCAGCTTTCAGCTGGAAACAACCAGTTCATTAAATGCCATGGTTTCGACTTTGTTGAATATTAGTGAAGATCACATGGATCGTTATAACAGCCTGGAAGAATATATCCGGGCTAAAACCAGAATCTTTTCTGGTAATGGTACGGTAGTGCTGAACAAGGATGATGTTCAGGTTATCAAGCTGAAAGAAAGTTTAACAAAATCCCATAAAATTATTGAATTTACGCTTGAAGAGCCTGTGGTAAATGAGTTTGGTATTTGTAATAAAGATAATCAGCGATGGTTATGTATTGCAAACAAGAACCTGTTACCAGTTAATAAGTTGAAAATAAAAGGTATGCATAACCTTGCCAATGCACTGGCCGCACTGGCATTGGGTCAGGCTGCAGGGTTACCAATGGATACCATGTTGCAGGCTTTACAGGCTTTCCCCGGTTTGCCTCACCGTACCCAATGGGTAGCCAATATTGAGGGTGTAGACTGGTTTAATGATTCCAAGGCTACCAATGTGGGTGCGGCCCAGGCTGCCATTAATGGTGTTGAAGCCAGGCAACTGATCCTTATTGCCGGTGGACAGGGTAAGGGTCAGGACTTCTCGCCGTTAAAAGAAACCGTGCAGGAAAAGGTTAGTACCGTAATTTTACTCGGCGAAGACAGTAGACTACTGAAAGATATGCTTGATGGTAGCGCTGAGATATTTATTGTAAACACAATGAATGAGGCAGTGAATAAAGCAGCCAGTATTGCTCAACAGGGTGATGCGGTTTTGTTGTCACCAGCATGCGCGAGTTTTGACATGTTTAGTGGTTATGAAGAGCGTGGTAATGTTTTCATCAAGGCGGTGAAAGAGGTGCAGTCGTAATGCAGGCAACGCAGCAAATCCGTATTCGCCAAACAGCACGTACTACAGGTGACACCCCGCTTGTCGTTGTGGATGTGAAACTGCTGGTTGTTGCCTTGTTGCTATTGATTGTTGGACTGGTAATGGTTGGTTCAGCATCGATTTCCATTGCAGATAAACAGTTATCAGATCCTTTTTATTATTTTTACCGACAGCTAAGTTTTGCAGTAATGGGAATCATCGCCGCCTATGTCGTGTTTAAGATCCCACTATCGTTATTGGAAGTGTCAGGACCTTGGCTGATTATTGCCAGTATGATATTACTCGTAATGGTATTTATCCCGGGATTAGGAAGAGAGGTGAACGGTAGTATACGTTGGCTACAACTGGGGCCGATTTCCTTGCAGGCCTCGGAACTGGTTAAGTTGTTCGTCATTATATATTTATCTGGATACCTGGTTCGCCATAACAATGAAGTTAGAACCTACGCAGCAGGCTTTATTAAACCTATGGCAGTGCTGTCATTGTTAGCACTATTACTTTTATTTGAGCCTGATTATGGAGCAGTAGCAGTGATGATGGTTACTGCAACAGTAATGTTATGGCTGGCCGGTGCCAGGATATTCCAGTTCGTATTACTTGTTTTATCACTGGGGCTTGCCTTATCTGTTCTGGCAGTCAGTTCACCTTACCGAATGGAGCGGTTAACCACGTTTCTCAACCCATGGGCCGATCCATTTGATTCCGGTTTCCAGTTAACACAGGCACTGATTGCTTTTGGTAGAGGTGAATGGTTTGGGGTAGGTCTTGGTTCGAGTGTACAAAAACTGTTTTATCTTCCGGAAGCACATACTGATTTTATGCTGGCAGTGCTGGCAGAAGAAATGGGGCTGATTGCTGTGTTGATTGTTATCAGCCTGTATTGTTTCCTGGTATTACGCTCATTTCGTATTGGACGCATGGCTGAAGAACGTGAACGACCGTTTGCGGGGTATCTTGCATATGGGGTTGGTATCTGGATTGGACTACAGGCGTTTATCAATATCGGTGTAAACATGGGAGTATTACCGACAAAAGGATTAACGCTGCCTTTAATGAGTTATGGGGGTAGCAGCCTGATCATAATGTGTGTTGCAGTTGCCCTGTTACTACGGGTGGATTTTGAAAATCGTAATTGTGATCGTGTTTCACAGCACAACGGAGGTAAGCCATGGTGAATGCTAAACCTCATGTGCTGATTATGGCGGGTGGTACTGGCGGACATGTTTTTCCTGCAATAGCAGTCGCTGATGAATTACGTGCACGCGGTGTAGAGGTAAGCTGGATGGGAACCCAGGCGGGTATGGAATCACATATTGTCCCGCAGGCAGGAATTCCTATTCATTATATAAAAGTATCAGGTCTAAGAGGTAAAGGTTTACTGGGATGGGTTCTTGCACCTTTCAGGTTAACTTTTGCCGTGATACAGGCAATAACTATTGTTCACAAGATCAAGCCGGTTTCAGTACTGGGAATGGGTGGTTTTGCATCAGGTCCTGGTGGTGTTGCTGCATGGTTATTGCATCGTCCGCTTATCCTTCATGAACAGAATGCAATTATTGGAATGACAAATAAACTATTAAGTCATATTGCAACGCGTGTGATGGAAGCATTCCCCGGGGTATTCAATGACAAGTTGGCGGAACATGTAGGTAACCCGATTCGCAAAGCTATTTCTGACTTGCCCGAACCGGAACAACGATATGTTGAGCATAAAGATGCCATAAGAATTCTGATTATCGGTGGCAGTCTGGGTGCACAGGCACTTAATGAAACAGTACCCAAAGCGATAGCTGAGCTGCCTGCATCAATGAAAGTGGAAGTCTGGCACCAGAGTGGTCGAAATAAAATTGATACAACCAGGGATGTTTACCAGCAAAGTCAAATCAATGCACGTGTAGATAGCTTTATAGATGATATGGCAGAGGCCTATGGCTGGGCTGATCTCGTGATATGTCGTGCAGGAGCATTAACCGTATCTGAACTTTCCGCAGCTGGTGTTCCCGCGATATTTATACCGTTCCCGTATGCTGTTGACGATCACCAGACAAAAAATGCTCAATACATGGTTGATGCTGGTGCAGGTATCATCATGCAACAAAAAACAATGACAGTTAGTTCATTAAGTGAGTGTTTGCAGGATTTAATTAACAAAGGTCGTGATCACTTATTAAAAATGGCACAGGCGGCACGAACCTGTGCCAAACCGGATGCAACAAACGATGTTGCCAATGCCTGTCTGGAGGTTGCACATGGTTGATTCCGCTAAAACCATGTCACAAATGACAGCCAATGGTGACCCGTTAATGCGACGTATACGTCGGATTCACTTTGTAGGTATTGGCGGCGTTGGTATGGGTGGCATAGCGGAGGTAATGGTTAACCTGGGTTATGAAGTTACCGGGTCTGATATCCAGGAAAATGCAGTGACCCGTCGTTTAGCAGAACATGGTGCCAGGGTATATATCGGCCATGAAGCCAGTAACGTGCAGAATTGTGATGTGGTAGTAACCTCAACAGCGGTAAAACCGGATAACCCGGAGGTGGTTGAAGCACATAACCTGAGAATACCGGTCGTACCCCGTGCTGAAATGCTGGCGGAACTAATGCGCTTCAGGCACGGTATCGCGGTTGCAGGAACACACGGTAAAACGACTACCACGAGCCTGATTGCCAGTGTACTGGCGGAAGGTGGAGTTGATCCTACTTTTGTCATCGGTGGCAAACTTAACAGTGCGGGTACCCATGCGCGACTGGGTGAAGGCAAATACCTGGTTGCTGAAGCGGATGAAAGTGATGCTTCATTCATGTATTTACAGCCAATGATGGCGGTAGTCACTAACATCGATGCTGATCACATGGAAACCTATGAAGGTGATTTCGATAAACTGCGCCAGACCTTTATCGAGTTTTTACACCATCTTCCATTTTATGGCCTGGCTATTTTATGTATCGACGATACGGAGGTTGCAAGGTTACTGGATAAAATCACCCGTCCCGTTGTGACATATGGATTCAGTGATGAGGCCGATTACCGCGCCTATGGCATTAATCAAAATGCAAACCGCACCTCTTTTAAAGTCAGTTATCAGGATCAAGTCACGGAAGAACATAAAACACTGGAGATATCCCTCAATATGCCAGGCGAACATAATGTCCTGAATGCCCTGGCTGCAATCGCTGTTGCACATGAGGTTGGCGTTAATGACAAGGCAATCCAAAGTGCGCTGGATAATTTCCAGGGTATTGGTCGTCGTTTCCAGATTTATGGTGAATACCAAACTGCTAATGGCAAAGTCCTGCATGTGGATGATTATGGTCATCATCCCCGTGAAGTGGCAGCAACTATTAGTGCTGTAAGAAAAGGCTGGCCGGATAATCGTCTGGTGGTTGTATTCCAGCCCCATCGTTACACACGTACACGTGATTTATTCGAAGACTTTACCATTGTGTTATCTGAAACTGATGTACTGGTGTTACTGGAGGTTTATCCCGCTGGTGAAACACCAATAGCGGGAGCAGATGGTCGTGCACTGGCAAGGGCAATACGAAACCGTGGCCAGGTGGATCCGGTTTTTGTCGAAGAGATTGATGATATACCCCAGGTACTGTCCGGTGTATTACAGGATGGTGATGTTTTATTAACTTTAGGCGCGGGTAATATTGGCGCGGCTGCAGCCGGGTTAAAGGAAGCGTTGAAAGCATGATGGCAGAATCAACACAACAGTTGCGCGGTGTAATGAAATATGACGAACCTATGTCTCGTCATACCTCGTGGCGCGTTGGCGGTAAAGCCAGGCAGTTTTATCAACCTGATGATATTGCTGACCTGTCATTATTTTTATCGCAAATACCAGAGGGGGAGCAGGTTTTCTGGGTTGGGTTAGGTAGCAACCTTCTGGTTCGTGATGGTGGTCTGGATGGTACTGTAATTTGTACCAGCGGCGTTATGAACCAGATTATTTTTATGGAAAACAACCAGGTGCGTGTTGAAGCTGGTGTTGCATGCCCCAAGGTTGCCCGCATGTGTGCAAGGGAAGGTTTAACAGGTAGTGAATTTCTGTGCGGTATCCCGGGCACTATGGGAGGTGCACTTGCCATGAATGCCGGTTGCCTGGGTAGCGAGACCTGGGACCTGGTGGTGCAGGTCGAAACCATTGACCGCAAGGGGAACCTGCATAGACGTACCCCAGATGAATTTGAAATTGCTTACCGCCATGTTCGCGGTAAGGAAGATGAATGGTTTGTTGCCTGTATGCTGCAATTAGAAGCAGGGGATAAGGAAGAGGCGAATAAAACTATCAAGTCTTACCTGGCAAGACGTAGTGCGACACAGCCTACACAACAACCCAATGCAGGTTCGGTATTCCGTAACCCACAAGGAGATTATGCAGCGCGATTAATAGAATCTGCCGGTTTAAAGAATACCTGTATAGGTGGCGCCTGTGTGTCTGAGAAACATGCAAATTTTATTATTAATTCTGGCACAGCAACAGCAGCGGATATAGAAGCACTTATTGCTAAAGTGAAAAGTACCGTTTTGCAAGTGCATAACATAGAACTAATACATGAAGTACATATCGTGGGTGAGGAGGCAGTCAATCAATGACAACGACTGATCCGAAAAAATTTGGCAAGGTTGCCGTTTTGATGGGCGGCTGGTCATCTGAGCGTGTTGTCTCGTTAAACAGTGGCCAGGCAGTACTTGATGCTTTACTGGCAGGCGGTATCGATGCTCATGGAATTGATGTTAGACGTGAAACCGTATTACAGGATCTGCAGTCAGGCCAGTTTGACCGGGTCTTCAATATCTTGCATGGCCCAGGTGGTGAAGATGGTGTTATGCAGGGTTTACTGGAAGTTTTGAATATTCCCTATACTGGTAGTGGATTACTGGCTTCTGCATTGACAATGGATAAGTTACGAACAAAACAAATGCTTGAAAGCCAGAGTTTACCGACCCCGGCTTATATGGTGCTGGATGAAGATACAGATCTTGAATATGTCGTAGCATCACTGGGTTTGCCTTTAATGATTAAACCGGTACTGGAAGGTTCAAGTATTGGTATGACGCGTGTCGATGAGGCTGAACAGTTGCAGACAGCATGGCACACAGCTTCACAATTTAAAGGTGCCGTCATCGCGGAACAATGGATAGAAGGAAAAGAGTATACCGTTGCAATACTGGGGCAACAGGCATTACCGGTTATTCGACTGGAAACGCCACGGGCTTTCTATGATTATGAAGCGAAATACCAAACCAATGATACGCAGTATCTTTGTCCTTGTGGTCTCGAACAGAAAGAAGAATCCCAGTTACAACGCCTGGCACTGGCAGCCTTCAATGCACTGGGTGTAAAAGGTTGGGGCCGGGTAGACATCTTATGTGATCAACAAGGTCAACCTTATGTCATTGAACTCAATACTGTGCCAGGTATGACTGATCATAGCCTGGTTCCTATGGCAGCCAAGGAAGTTGGTATTGATTTTAATCAATTGGTCGTAAAGATCCTTGAAACAACACTTGAATCAGGTGATGTAAAAGATAACGGAGGGAATAATGTCAGCGCAGGCTAGTGTAATTTCTTCTCGTGATATTGCTTCAGTCAAACTACGAAAAGTTATTGATTATTTGAAATACGCACCTTACCTGGTCGCTGTAATTATATTTTTATGGCTGTCAAATGCCCTGGTGCAAAAGGTACAGGATCCATCATTTATGCCTGTCAACAAGATCCGTATTAAGGGTGAAATGAAATACGTTACAGAGGCCATGTTACAAAAATCTGTTACTGGTCTGTTAGGCGGTGGATTCTTTAGTACTGATGTTGAAAAAATTCAACGTGCCGTAGAGGCCTTGCCCTGGGTAGAACGCGCCTCGGTAAGAAGGGTCTGGCCTGAAACGTTGTTTATTCAGGTAATAGAACAGCAACCGATGGCGAAATGGGAGCCAGAAGGCTTTATAAATGTTCATGGCGAACTGTTTACACCAGAAGTTGAAACAAAGGTAAACATATTACCCATCTGGTCAGGTCCAAAGGGTTCAGAATTTATCCTGTATAAAAAATATAATGACTTCAAACAAATGCTTGCAGAGATTGGTTTATCTATTAATAAAGTGAATATGGATAAGCGTCATGCAGTCAGGCTGGAAATTAATAATGGCATAGAACTGGTTCTTGGTAGAAAGGAACAGTTATTGCGGCTACAAAATTTTATTGATGTTTATAAAAAAATACTGGCAGGGAAGATGAGTAATATAAACAGTGTGGATT
Source organism: Gammaproteobacteria bacterium (assembly GCA_037388705.1). Lineage (GTDB taxonomy): Bacteria > Pseudomonadota > Gammaproteobacteria > UBA6429 > Thiohalophilaceae > JARRJY01. The sequence continues at coordinate 16,425 of JARRJY010000026.1, read as the reverse complement.
TACGTTATTCCAATGGTATGAGTATTCGTTGGAAGGTTGCGCCGCAAGGTAAGCAATAAGGGGAGAGCAATGTCTAAGAAAGCCGAAAAAAATCTGATCGTTGGCCTGGATATCGGAACATCCAAGGTGGTGGCCATCGTCGGTGAAGTGACCCCTGAAAATGAAATTGAAATTATTGGCCTGGGGTCACATCCATCGCGAGGCTTGAAAAAAGGCGTAGTGGTAAATATCGAATCAACTGTTCAATCCATACAACGTGCTGTAGAAGAAGCAGAACTAATGGCAGGATGCCAGATTCATTCTGTATATGCGGGCATTGCGGGTAGTCACATTCGCAGTCTTAACTCACATGGTATTGTGGCTATTCGTGATAAAGAAGTAGTACCTGCTGATGTTGATCGGGTCATTGATGCGGCACGTGCTGTGGCAATACCCGCTGATCAGAAAATTCTTCATATTCTGCCACAGGAATTCATTATTGATGATCAGGAAAGTATTCGTGAACCAATAGGTATGTCAGGTGTACGGCTGGAAGCAAAGGTGCACATGGTAACCGGGGCCGTGAGTGCGGCACAGAATATTATCAAGTGTGTGCGTCGGTGTGGCCTGGAAGTTGATGACATCATCCTGGAACAACTCGCATCCAGTCACGCAGTGCTCACCGATGACGAGAAAGAACTGGGTGTTTGCCTGGTTGATATTGGTGGCGGTACCACCGATATTGCCGTGTTTACTGAAGGCGCCATTCGTCATACTGCTGTTATACCGATCGCCGGTGATCAGGTTACCAATGACATTGCCGTAGCTCTTCGCACACCAACGCAACATGCAGAAGAAATAAAAATCAAGTATGCCTGCGCCTTAACACAGCTTGCCAGTGCGGATGAAACTATTGAAGTGCCCAGTGTTGGTGACAGGCCGGAACGTCGCCTTGCACGTCAGACTCTGGCTGAGGTTGTTGAACCACGCTATGAAGAACTCTTTACATTAATCCAGGCTGAATTACGTCGCAGTGGTTTTGAAGACTTATGTGCAGCTGGCATCGTGTTAACCGGAGGGAGTTCCAAGATGGAGGGCGCGGTAGAACTTGCAGAAGAAATATTTCACATGCCGGTTCGGATGGGTATGCCGCAGTATGTTACCGGCCTGGTTGACGTGGTACGAAATCCAATTCATGCAACCGGTGTTGGTCTGTTGTTATTCGGTTATCACAATCGTGCATTACGTGAAACAGAAGCACGTATGGGTAACGGGTTAAACGCGATTGTTAAGCGAATGAAGAGCTGGTTCCAGGGAAATTTTTAATTTTAACGTTAACAAAGTTTTATCAGTGAGGAGGGTGAACTATGTTTGAACTGATGGATACTTTCAGCCAGAGTGCTGTTATTAAAGTCGTCGGTGTGGGAGGCGGTGGTGGTAATGCCGTTGAACACATGGTGGTACAGAATATTGAAGGTGTTGACTTCATCTGTGCCAACACCGATTCACAGGCCTTGAAAAACAGTTCGGCACGTACCGTGTTGCAACTGGGTGGCAATATCACCAAGGGTCTGGGTGCCGGTGCTAACCCGGAAATTGGTCGCCAGTCAGCGATGGAAGATCGAGAACGCATCCAGGAAGTGCTGGAAGGTGCCGACATGATCTTCATCACCGCTGGTATGGGTGGTGGTACCGGTACTGGTGCAGCGCCCATCGTTGCCCAGATTGCCAGGGAAATGGGGATTCTTACGGTAGCTGTTGTTACCCGCCCGTTCCCATTTGAGGGTAACAAGCGAATGGAAATTGCCAGTAATGGTATCGATGAGCTGAAAAGCTTCGTTGATTCATTAATTACCATTCCAAATGAAAAATTACTTAGTGTACTGGGTAAGGGTGTCAGCCTGCTGGACGCCTTTGGTGAAGCAAACAACGTTCTACTGGGTGCGGTACAGGGAATTGCTGAACTGATTACCCGCCCGGGTTTAATCAACGTGGATTTTGCCGATGTACGTACCGTGATGTCTGAAATGGGCATGGCCATGATGGGTTCCGGTAAAGCTTCCGGGGAAGATCGTGCTCGCCAGGCAGCGGAAGCGGCCATCGCCAGCCCATTACTGGAAGATGTTAACTTGTCAGGTGCCCGCGGTATCCTGGTGAATGTAACAGCCGGCCTGGATATGTCCATTGGTGAGTTTGAAGAAGTGGGCAATGCCGTTAAGGAATTCGCTTCCGATAACGCCACTGTTGTAGTTGGAACGGTAATTGATCCTGAAATGAGTGGTGAATTAAGGGTCACGGTGGTCGCAACTGGCCTTGGTAATACCCATAAACTGTCTTCTGAGGAACCCGTAAAACTGGTCGTTAACAAAACCAGTGATGGTGAAGTTGACTATGAGCAACTAGATCGCCCCACAGTGATCCGTAACAAGGTTGCGTCAGACAAGTATGGTGCACAGGCGACTGAAGGAAGCATGGAATACCTGGATATCCCTGCTTTTTTAAGGCGTCAGGCTGACTAAAAAACAAGGAAAAACAGATAGATAGAAATTAATGTTTGGAAGTGTGAACTAGTGGACTAAAGATTGCATAGTAAAGGTCGCTAACAATGATCCAATTTGAAGCAATTTCTTGCCTAAATGTGTGAAATTGTTCTAAAATTCGCGGTCTTGCTTGGTGTTAGTATGTGGGCTAATACTAAAGTAGTAGTTTGCTTGTTCAGTGAGCCTTTCTTACTGGAAGTAAGTGACAACAACAAAGGAATCTTAATCAGGTGATAAAACAACGTACGCTTAAAAATGTGATTCGTGCCACAGGTGTAGGCCTGCATACCGGTGAAAAAGTCTACCTCACCCTTCGACCTGCGGCTCCTGATACCGGTATTATTTTTAGACGCGTTGACCTTGAGGAACCTGTTGAGATACCTGCCACCCCTGAAAATGTCGGTGACACCACGCTTTCTACTACCCTGATGAAAGACGGGGTACGTATTTCAACTGTTGAACATCTGTTGTCTGCCATGGCCGGCCTGGGTATTGATAATGCCTATATTGATCTGAATTCAGCAGAAGTACCTATCATGGACGGTAGTGCGGGTCCGTTTGTTTTTCTAATACAGTCAGCGGGTATTGAGGAGCAAAATGCGGCCAAGAAATTTATCCGTATCAAGAAGCCAGTAAAAGTTGAAGACGGCGACAAGTGGGTACAGTTCAAGCCATTCAATGGTTTCAAGGTGGATTTTACTATCGATTTTGAACACCCGGTTTTCAAGAATGACCACCAGAAAGCGGAAGTTGATTTTTCTACCACTTCTTTCGTTAAAGAAATTAGTCGTGCGCGTACCTTTGGTTTTATGAGCCAGATTGAAACACTGCGTGCCAATAACCTGGCGCTCGGTGGCAGCCTGGATAACGCGGTTGTAATGGATGACTATCGTGTACTGAATGAAGATGGCCTGCGTTATATCGATGAATTTGTTAAACACAAAATTCTGGATTCGATTGGCGATTTATACCTGCTGGGTCATAGCCTGATTGGTACTTTCAGTGGATATAAATCAGGTCATGCGCTGAACAACCAGTTGTTACGTACTCTTCTGGCACAGGAAGATGCCTGGGAAGAGGTAACTTTTGAAGATCCAGAGCTGGCTCCTATTTCATTTGTACAGCCTGTACAAGCAAGCTAAGCCTTATCTAACTTACTGATATTTCTAACTTTGTCGCTTGGCAAGGCGTTGTAATGCTTGCTTGAGAGCAGGGTCCTCAATAGTCTCAGCACATTCCTCAATATATTGTGCTGATTTTACCGAAATGACTCTTTCAACTACCTCAACTTGTGGTGGCTCATGAAGTTGGGGGCGTACCGTTACTTCAATTTTGCTAAGTGCATGAAATTTATTGGAATATTGTCTTAGTTGTGATAAAAGGGTATCCATGGAAAAGCGCAGACGATTAGCCCATGCAGGTGAGTCAGCGACAATGACCATACGAGAACCATCAAAATAAGCAAGATGGCAATGGTCGGCAAGGGAAGAATCCAGCATTGCCTGGACGATGCCAGAAAAGTGATGTTGCGGAGCTCGTCACACATGCTCGTCAACTCGGTCACTTTTCTGGCATCGTCCAGGCAACATACTAAAATTAATGAATTCGTCTTGTAAGCCGATAATATAAAAGTAAAAATAGCAAATTTCATACTGGTTAGTATATGAATATCGTAGTCTTGACACGGAAAAAAGGCTGCTCAGGGCTTGTAACCCTAAGCAAAGTGCGTCTATTGGCAATGGCATTGTCTGTTTTTATCATTATGCCAATGAGTTTCATGTATCTGGGTTATCACTGGGGTACAAAAAACATGCAATTGACCCCAGATGACATGCAAGTCGCCATGCAAACCGAGCTCGATTCGCAGCGGTTGAAAATCTCCGAAGTTACCCGTGATGCAGAAGAAAATATGAATGCCCTGGCCATGCGCCTTGGAAAATTACAGGCTCATGTGATTCGACTCGATGCACTCGGTCAGCGTCTGACGCAGATGGCCAAACTTGAAAAGGGTGAATTTGATTTTTCCCGCTCTCCTGCTCAGGGTGGTCCCGAAACAGCGTATACCGAGAACACGATGCAGGTGGGTGACTTTGTAAAATCATTACAGCAACTATCTGCACAAATTGAAGATCGTAGCCAGCAGTTGACAGTGCTGGAAGACATGATGATGAACCGCAACCTGCAGGCAGAAGTAATGCCAGCTGGCCGTCCGATTAATCGTGGCTGGTTATCCTCATTCTTTGGTTTACGTACCGATCCCTTCACCGGTCATCGCGCCCACCATTCTGGCGTCGATTTTGCTGGAAAACTGGGTTCAGATATTGTCTCGGTTGGGGCGGGTGTCGTTACTTATGCCGGACGCCGTTCAGGATACGGCAACCTGGTAGAAATCAATCATGGTAGTGGTTACGCAACGCGCTACGGACACTGCCAGGAGATTCTCGTTAAGGTGGGTGACACGATTCAGAAAGGCCAGGTAGTCGCTAAAATGGGCTCTACCGGGCGTTCTACAGGGCCTCATGTCCACTTTGAAGTGCTGAAGAATGGCCGTGCGGTCAATCCAAAACGCTATATCCACGCTTCCCGCTAATCGACATTAATGCCTTTTTTAACCAGCTGGGATCGTTTGGTTGTGGTCTTCAGGCTGGTATGTATCACTTTCTTTGCCCTGCTTTTATTTGCCTGTAGTGGCCTACCTGAAAAAGTTGTACAACCTCAAGAACCTGTTAAAAAAGTCGTCACCCTTAATATCAAGGCTGTAGGCGATATGATGCTGGGTACCAATTTTCCACGAAACCACCTGGCAGACGATGATGGAAAATCCTTACTGGCAGCAGTCAGTCCCATCTTGAATGATGCAGACATAACATTTGGAAACCTCGAAGGCAGCCTGCTGTCTGAAGGAAAGCCGCGCAAGGAATGTAAAGATCCAAGGCGTTGCTACCTGTTTCGCTCACCTCCGCATTATGCCCTGTATTTCAAACAGGCTGGTTTTGATGTTCTGAGTCTGGCTAATAACCATGCACGAGATTTTGGAGAAGAAGGTGCGAGGGAAAGTATGCACCATCTGGACGAGGCAGGTGTAAGACACACCGGCCAGGAAGGTGATATTGCCAGCTGGACAGTCAAAGGCCTTAAAGTGGCCGTAATTGCTTACGCCCCTTTTATTGGCTCATATAATTTTTTGAATATAAAAATGGCCCGGCAACAAGTAAAACAACTGGCGGCTGAGCATGATGTGGTGATTGTCTCAATGCATGCCGGTGGTGAAGGTATAGATGCTGTTCATGTTACGTTTGCCGACGAGTATTTTTATGGGGAAAACCGGGGTAACGTGGCGGCTTTTTCCCGTGCCGTAATAGATGCCGGGGCAGACCTGGTGATTGGTCATGGTCCACATGTACCACGAGGAGTCGAACTATATCGGGAGAGGCTGATTGCCTATAGCCTGGGAAATTTTTGCACTTATTACGGTATCAGCGTAGCAAAAATCAAGGGGCTGGCACCCATACTTGATGTCACGCTGGATGAGCAAGGCCGGTTCTTATCCGGTGAAATTATCTCAACTCGACAGATACGACCGGGTGGTCCGGCGCCAGATAAGTCTAAGGCAGCGGCAAGACTGATGAAGCAGTTGAGTGAGGTAGATTTCCCAGATTCTCCTTTATTTATTTCCGGGGAGGGCAAGCTACTCAGGAACCATCCTGTAGCCAAATAACTGCTATTAATGCTGTTTTAAAATGCACCATGAATAAGACAAAGTTCCCCTATATCGTTACAATACACTGTTTTCAGGAATAGGCTGAGAAGGGATCTTTTCAGTCAGTAAGTACTCACAAATATAATTCAGGCATTTCAATGTTAGGTAAAGTTTTCAAGAAAGTTTTTGGTAGCCGCAATGAGCGATTGGTCAAGCGCATGCGCAAAACGGTTGAGCAGATTAATGCGTTTGAAACCGAACTGGAGGCATTCACGGATGATGAGTTAAAGGCTAAAACTGAAGCTTTCAAGGAACGTCTAGCTGCTGGTGAAACCCTTGACGATATTCTGCCTGAAGCATTTGCTATTACCCGGGAAGCCAGTAAGCGTGTGCTGGGTATGCGTCACTACGATGTCCAGATGATCGGTGGCATGGTCTTACATCAGGGCAAGATCACTGAAATGCGTACGGGTGAGGGTAAAACGCTGGTGGCGACACTGGCTGCTTACCTGAATGCACTGAACGGTAAAGGTGTACATGTCATTACCGTGAATGATTACCTGGCTCGTCGCGATGCTGAGTGGATGGGGAAATTGTATAACTTCCTTGGTCTGTCGGTAGGCGTGATTACCTCTGATATGCCTTATGAAGAAAAGCAGTCTGCTTATGCTGCGGATATTACTTATGGAACAAACAATGAATTTGGTTTTGACTATCTTCGCGACAACATGGCATTCAGCATGGCAGAAAAATTCCAGCGTGGACATGCATTTGCCATTATCGATGAGGTTGACTCGATCCTGATTGATGAGGCACGTACGCCGTTGATAATTTCAGGACCATCGGATGAGAGTTCGGAGTTATACCAGAAGATAAATGTGCTGGTACCGGAGCTGACCAGGCAGGAAGAAGAAGATGGTCCGGGTGATTACACCGTTGAGGAAAAGTCCAAACAGATATTCCTTACCGAAGAAGGGCACCAGCATGTTGAAGAATTAATGACACGCGCTGGACTGTTGCACGAGCATGAAAGCCTGTATGACGCGGCAAACATTGGCCTGATGCATCATATGAATGCTGCCTTGCGGGCCCACGTGTTGTTCCAGAAAGACGTCGATTACATCGTCAAGGACAACGAAATTGTTATTGTTGACGAGTTTACCGGCAGGACGATGTCAGGACGTCGCTGGTCAGATGGCCTGCACCAGGCAGTTGAAGCTAAAGAAGGTGTGCCGATCCAGGAAGAAAACCAGACAGTTGCATCTATTACCTTCCAGAATTATTTCCGCCTGTATGAAAAGCTTTCCGGCATGACTGGTACTGCTGATACCGAGGCCTATGAATTCCAGCAAATCTATGGACTGGAAGTTGTTGTGATCCCAACGCATCGTCCTATGATTCGAAATGATATGGTCGATCTCATTTACATGACTCAGAAAGAAAAATTCATGGCCATACTGGAAGATATCAAGGATTGCCAAAAACGTGGGCAGCCAGTGCTGGTAGGCACCACGTCTATAGAAGTTTCCGAATTTCTTTCCAGTTACCTGAAGAAAGAAAAAATCCACCATGAAGTTCTTAATGCCAAGCAGCATCAGCGTGAGGCACAAATCGTTGCCGAGGCAGGTCGACCAGGAGCTGTGACTATTGCGACCAATATGGCGGGTCGTGGTACAGACATCGTGTTGGGTGGCAACCCGGATGTGGAGATAAAAGCGCTTAAAAACCCTGACGAGAAGCAGATAGAGAAAATCAAGGCAGATTGTAAAAAACGCCAGCAACAGGTACTGGAAGCAGGAGGCCTGCATATTGTTGGTACTGAGCGCCATGAGTCACGCCGTATCGATAACCAGTTACGCGGTCGCTCCGGACGTCAGGGCGATCCTGGTTCGTCACGTTTCTATCTTTCCATGGAAGATAACCTGATGAGAATCTTTGGTTCAGAACGTATCAGCAGCCTGATGTCGCGTTTGGGTATGGCAGAAGGTGAGGCGATTGAACATCCCTGGGTGAGTCGCGCCATCGAAAATGCGCAACGTAAGGTTGAAGGTCATAACTTTGATATGCGTAAGCAATTGCTGGAATATGATGATGTTGCTAACGACCAACGCAAAGTTATCTATGGTCAACGAAATGAGATCATGGCTTCTGATGATATTTCTAATGCCATTAAAAATATCCGTGTTGATGTCGTAAATTCGGTTATTGACTCTTACGTACCAAGACAGAGTATTGAAGAACAGTGGGATATACCTGGTCTTGAAGAAGCGATGGAAGGTGAATTTGGTATCAGGCTGGATATCCGGCATTGGCTTGATACAGATGATAGTCTTCATGAAGAAAGTTTGCGGGACAAAATTCTTGAGGGAATGGTTAGTGCTTATGATGTGAAAGAGTCTGAAGTAGGCAGCGACATCATGCGCCAGATTGAAAAAGAAGTGATGTTGCGAACTCTTGATATGCAGTGGCGAGATCACCTGGCAACCATGGACCAATTACGCCAGGGTATTCACTTGCGAGGCTATGCGCAAAAGAACCCAAAACAGGAATACAAGCGTGAAGCCTTCGAGCTATTCACAGATATGCTTGATCGAATCAAGACTGAAGTGGTTACAATCCTGTCTCGCATCCAGGTACGTAGCGAAGAAGACGTTCATGCACTGGAAGAACAGCGTCGCCAACATGGCCAGATGGAGTTCCAGCATGACGAGGCCAGCGCAATGGAGCAAAGCGAAGAGCAGGAAGAAGAACATACCCCATTTGTTCGTGAAGGCCGTAAGGTTGGACGAAATGAACCTTGTCCTTGTGGGTCAGGCAAGAAATACAAACAGTGCCACGGCAAACTGTCTTAATTGCCATTTGCTGAAGCAGTTTCCACCTCGTTATAAGAGTGTTCATACCCAGTGAGCACGCTGAAACACTTATTTATTTCCTGTAAGTCACGCTGCACATCCTTGTGCCCTCGCGGCACAGGCACGTCCTTGTGCTAAACTCCGCTTCCCATAATACTCTTTGGAGTGGGCTCATGGCATAATATTGCCTGGTTGTTAACTTCATATATCAATATTTAAAAGGACAGTTCGATGAGTAATTCAGACAGTCTTGCTCTTTCTCCAGTAGCCGGTATCCGGTTGGCCACGGTTAGTGCTGGAATCAAGAAACAAGATCGCAAGGATCTGGTTGTCATTGAACTAGCAGAAGGGACAACTGTTACAGGGGTATTTACAAGAAATGCCTTTTGTGCGGCACCCGTTATTGTTGCCAGGGATCACTTGTCGAAAGCATCCTCAAGGTATCTTGTGATAAATACCGGCAACGCCAACGCAGGTACCGGGGAACAGGGTATACAGGATGCACTGGCAACATGCCAGAAAGTTGCTGAAGAAACCGGCTGTGAAACCGAACAGGTGTTACCATTTTCAACCGGCGTTATAGGTGAGAACTTACCGCTTGACAGGCTGTTAACCGGTGTTACCGCTGCATGTAAGGTGTTTGATGACAACGGATGGAATGATGCTGCACAAGGTATTATGACGACAGATACCGTTGCAAAAGGATATAGCACGTCGCTGGATATTGCCGGTAAAAAAGTAGAGGTGACGGGAATTGCCAAGGGATCTGGTATGATCAGGCCGGATATGGCAACCATGCTGGCTTATATCGCCACTGATGCCGAAGTTTCACAAACTGATTTACAAGGCTGCTTGAAAAATGCGGTTGCCCGTTCCTTTAACAGGATTACTGTAGATGGGGATACCTCGACCAATGATGCCTGTATATTAATGGCAACAGGCCAGTCAGGTGTTGAAATCAAGACAGGTAGTAATGAATATGAATTACTTGTCAATGCAATACAGGATATTTGCATCGATCTGGCAAGGGCGATGGTTAAAGATGGCGAAGGTGCAACAAAATTAATCAATATTGTGGTTGAACAGGGTAAATCACAGCAGGAATGTCTTGATGTGGCCTATACGGTTGCGCACTCACCCCTGGTTAAAACTGCCTTTTTCGCCTGTGATCCTAACTGGGGAAGGATCCTTGCTGCTGTTGGACGTTCCGGTATTGAAGATCTGGATCTTAATAATATTGAGATATACCTGGATGATGTATGTATCGTAGAAAATGGTGGCCGCTCACCATCCTACACAGAATCACAAGGTCAGGCTGTTATGGATAAGCCTGAAATTACGATTACCATTAAACTTTCACGTGGCGACTTTACTGAAACGGTCTGGACATGTGATTTTTCTTATGACTACGTAAAGATTAACGCTGAATACCGGACCTAGTCTCCTTTTCTTTATTTATGGAAAATCAAGTAGTACATGTTGCCGCAGGGGTGATAATGAATCGTGATGGTAAGGTACTGATTGCTAAACGTCCTGATGGGACACATCAGGGCGGACTATGGGAATTCCCCGGGGGTAAACTTGAGTCTAATGAACCGGTACAGGATGCTCTAAAGCGTGAACTCCATGAAGAACTGGGGATTAATATACAGCATGCACACCCATTAATGCGCGTGCATCATGACTATCCCGACAAATCAGTATTACTGGATGTATGGAAAATTACAGCATTTACTGGTGAAGCCCATGGGAAGGAAGGTCAGACAGTTAAATGGATCAATACTGGAGATTTGAACCAGTATGATTTCCCTGAAGCCAACCAGCCCATTGTCAAGTCAGCGCAACTTCCTGATCGTTATATGATTACCGGCGACTATAAGAGCCTGAATGAAGCTGCTGAGCACCTGAAAAAGAGAATTAAACAGGGTATTAGATTAATACAGTTCAGGGCCAATTACCTGTCTGACGATGAATACCTGGCATGGTCAACAAGGTTATTAGAGATGTGCGCAAAGTTAAACGTCGGCCTGATATTGAACAGGGACCTGGAAGTTATTAAAACACTTTCTCCAGATGGTATACATTTATCAGCCAAGCGCCTGATGGCCTGCCAGTCTCGCCCTGTTTCAAAACAACAGTGGTTTTCTGCTTCAGTACATAACGAGCAGGAGCTTGAGAAAGCATTAAGAATAGATATTGATTTTGTAGTGGTTGCGCCAGTGCTTAAAACACAGACTCACCCTGAAGCAGAACCACTTGGCTGGGACAGGTTTCGCCTGATTTCCGAAAAAGCAACTTGTCCTGTTTATGCGCTGGGGGGCTTGAGTGTTGAACATATGGACCTTGCCTACATGCATGGTGCACAGGGTATAGCTGCAATAAGAGGCTTGTATGCTGAATCGTAAGCACCATATTTTGGTTGCTGGACTGGTGATCATTATTGCTTTACTGTCATCCAGTTTTTTTCCTTCCGATATTAATAATGACAAACAGCAAGATGCTTTTTCCGTGTACCCGTGCAAATCCTTAGTGACCGGATGCAAAGCTAGCGTGGGAAACAGGAATTTAGAAATAAGGTTTCCTGACAATATTGTTTTTCTTAAAAAATTCCCAATCGAGATACGCTTTCCGGAAAAAAATACAAATTTACTTGATCATGTCATCGTAGATTTCCAGATGGCCGGCATGAATATGGGAGTTAACAAGTATCGCCTGCAGCAAAGTGAGAAAAATAAATCATTATGGATCGGTGAGGGTGTGATACCTGTCTGCACGACAGGCCGTACTGATTGGCAGGCTATCGTTTCTTTAAAGCGAGGCGATGATGTACAAAGAGTTGCTTTTCAGTTTGAGGTTATACCAGAAACTCAATGAAGATCATCCTTATTGTCGAGTAATTCGTCAGGTACTGTTTCCTGCCCATGGATACGATGTGACTCATTGGCCCATTCGCCCAGATCGATAAGTTTACAACGCTCTGAACAAAATGGTCGCCACCTGGATTTTTCAGACCATTCCACATCTTTTTGGCAGGTAGGGCATTTTACGGTTTTAGACATATTTAGATCATGCAACAACCGAGTTTGAAGTCAATATTATCCTGGCTCTGTACCGGCCTGTCGTTACCCTGGGGCCGCATGAATCGAACAGAAAAGCGGTGTTTGCCTGCACTGATTTCTGCAAAGTAGGGCGAGTCCTGGTTGAGAGCCACACGGATAAGTTGAACCGGCGAGTGGGTATCCAGGTTTTGCTGATAGAAACCATTTTCAGCAGTAGTGTCCTGTAGGTGTGTGCTTTCTCGGATTATCCCCAGCATTAACATAATAGGGCGGTTAACGGGATTCAGCTCATCAAGCCAGCTTTCCAGGGTGTTAATACGTTCTTCAGGTGTTTGTTGTAACCAGAAGTGATAGGACGGCAAGTCTACATGACAGCTTCCACCTGCTACCGTACCTCTCTGACGCAAGCTACTTAGCAAATCATGTTCACGCAGACTTTGCCCGAGTTGGCCGTTAATGCCATGAAGTTCTTTTTGTGCACTGGAGAGCTGGCTGAGAATACTGTCCAGCTGTTCTTTATCCACACCAGGAATATCCCTGAGTTTTGATAACGAAGATAAATGCCTGTCCAGCTCTTTGAGTAATTCAGTTTTAATGTCACTGCGGGACAGGATATCAAGAATATCGATTAGCGAGCTTATTGTCGCACGGCTATCCCAGATCGAATAACCTCGAAGCGTGTATGCAGCTTGCTGAAACAGGTGTTCCAGGCGTATAAAATTTCTAATCCGCTCGTTGAGTGGTTGCTCGTAAATAATGGTATTTTCCACAGTGCGATGATTTTCTGACAGTTTGCGTCGATACGCAAGTTTTGTTTTCAGTAAAAAGTCTTAATTGTTAATTAGTTAGACGCCATTTTCCGGTATTCATTATCCAGTTGCATAACCTGTTGTTCGAGGTAATCGAGATCTGATTCATTACTTATAATGTCACTGGCTAGCGCGAGGCGTTGTTGGCGAGAGGCCTGTGATTTGATTATTTTTTGTATTTGTTCTTTATCCTGGTTATCCCTTTTCATGGTTCGCTGAAACTGTAGTTGTTCATCACAGTCAATAACCAGTACCCGATCAATAAACCCCCATTTACCTTTTTCAGCAAGTAATGGAATTACGACGATAACATAGGGAGAATGAAGTTCTGATAACTGGCGCTTTACTTCATCCAGGATACGTGGATGGAGAATATTTTCAAGTTGCTGACGTTTATCAGCATTATCAAAAATGACCTGGCGAAGTTTTAACCTGTCCAGTTCACCTGCAGAAGTGGTTACATTTACGAAGCTTGATTTTATTTCTTCAAGCGCAGGCATGCCGGGTTCTACCAGTTGCCGGGAAATTAAATCCGTATCAATGACGGGAATACCCAGTTGCCGGAACAGTTCAGCAACGGTGGACTTTCCACTTCCAATACCGCCTGTTAAGCCAATGATTAACATATTAATTAATGATGATTCTGATTTTGCAAAGAAGCATCATAACCAGATGCAAAGAGCGTGTTAAGGTTTTTTATACTGTTAACCAGTTCAGATAGGCCTGGTTAATTTGCTCACCCCACAATAACGCTATCCATCCGGCCGTGGCCAGGTAAGGTCCGAAGGGAATCGGTTGATTGCGTTGATGATTTTTGAAAACAATGAGACTGATGCCAACAACGGTTCCAACAAAAGAAGACAGGATAATTATGACCGGAAGCATTTGCCACCCGAGCCAGGCGCCAAGCATTGCCAGTAGTTTAAAATCCCCGTAGCCCATGCCTTCCTTGCCGGTTAATTTCTTGAAAAACTGGTAAACACTCCATAACACCAGGTAACCGGCGGCAGCCCCAATTACAGCTGATTTTATATCTGTAAAGGTGTCAGCCAGGTTAACCAGTAAACCTAACCAGAGAAACGGCAGTACCAGGTTATCAGGCAGGTAGAAATGATCCAGGTCGATAAAAGTGAGCGCAATTAATACCCAGGTCAATAGCATGGCGTAACCCGCCTGTGCTGAAAAGCCAAGTTTCCATGCCACGGTGAAAACCATCAGGCCACTGATTGTTTCAATCAACGGGTAGCGAATCGAGATAGGACTCATACATTCTGAACAACGACCCTTGAGAAACAGGTAACTGATGACAGGAATGTTTTCCAGCGCAGTTATCTGGTGTCCACAGTGTGGACAACGTGAGCGAGGGTGAACAAGGTTAAACGTAGTTTGTTTTTTTGCTGGGATGATATCAGGTGTTTTATTTTCGGCTGTTTCAGCCAGGAATTCTTCACAATCAGCTCGCCATTGCTGCTTGAGCATTAACGGGAGGCGATGGATAACAACATTAAGGAAACTGCCAACCAGCAAGCCCAGAACAAGAATAGATGACAGGAAGAACACGGGGCTGTGCTGCAGGGCATCAAAAACAGACATTTATATTTTTCAGTTTTATCCGCCGACAACTTTACCCATCTGGAAGATAGGCATGTACATGGCAACAACCAGGCCACCGATAACAACACCCAGGAAGGCCATGATGATAGGTTCCAGCAGGCTACTTAATCCATCTACAGCGTTATCTACCTCTTCCTCATAGAAGTCTGCAACCTTTGAAAGCATGGAGTCCATTGAGCCTGCTTCTTCACCAATGGCTGTCATTTGCACAACCATGTTTGGGAAAAGCTGTGAATTTTTCATGGCGACATTAAGCTGCGTACCCGTGGCTACCTCATCCTTTATAACCAGAACGCCTTCCTTGAACACGATGTTACCAACGGCGCCGGCAACAGAAGTCATGGCTTCGACAAGTGGTACACCTGCAGCAAACATCGTTGACAAGGTACGCGCGTACCGGGCGATGGCTGCTTTATTCAGGATTGGCCCAATAATAGGTACTTTTAAAGAGGTACGGTCCAGAAAAATATTGAATTTCTTTGAGCGATGTTTAAGTTCTTTGATACCGTAAATAGTGATACCAATACCACCAAATATTGCCCACCAGTATGCCTGGAAGAATTCAGAGATACTGATTACTGTTTTTGTTATGGCGGGCAGATCGGCACCAAAGCCGGCAAACAGGCTGGCAAACTCCGGGATAACGAAAATCATCAGGATAGTGGTAATTATAAAAGCAACCACGATTACCGCAGTTGGATAAAACATGGCCTTTTTGATTTTGGCTTTAATAGCCTCGGTTTTTTCCTTGTAGGTGGCGATTTTATCCAGGATGGTATCGAGAATACCGGCATGTTCACCTGCAGCAACCAGGTTACAGTAAAGTTCATCAAAATAACGAGGATGTTTCGCCAGGGCATCCGACAGGTTGCTACCGCTTTCAATGTCGGCCTTGACAGCAAGTAACAGTTCCTGCATAGCCTTTATATCGTGGCCGCGACCAATAATCTCAAATGATTGAACGAGGGGTACACCCGAGTCCATCATGGTGGCAAGCTGTCGACTGAAGATGGAAATTTCAGCAGCAGTAATTTTACCCTTGCCACCACCAAATAATGGCCTGACTTTCTTTTTGACCTTTTGCGGGTTAATCCCCTGTCGGCGCAGGTTCGCTTTTACCAGCGCAACACTGGCTCCGGTCGTTTCACCTTTAACCGTTCTACCTTTGCTGTCTTTTCCTTCCCAGGTAAAGGTATCTTGTGCTGCAGCTGCCATTTAAAAATTCCTTTAATCTTCTTTGGTAACGCGGTTAACTTCTTCCAGGCTGGTTAAACCATCTTTCACTTTCTTGAGGCCAGACTGCCTTAAATCGGGTACGCCTTCTTTTTCTGCCTGGTTAGCAATATCCATATCATTACCACCTTCCATGATGATTTTACCAATGGCCTCAGTCACCGGCATAACCTGGTAAATACCAACACGGCCCTTATAACCTTCATTACACTGGTCACAGCCTTTCGGACCGTAGATTTTAAGGCCGGCCTTGATGTCTTCTTCGGTAAAGCCTTCTTCCAGTAACGCTTCTTTTGGAACATCAACAGGCTGTTTGCATTGAGAACACAGGCGACGGGCCAGGCGCTGGGCAATGATAAGGTTAACAGCCGAGGCAATATTAAAAGGTGGAATCCCCATGTTAACCATACGGGTCAGGGTTTGAGGTGCGTCATTGGTATGCAGTGTTGATAATACCATATGACCGGTTTGCGCTGCCTTGATGGCAATACTGCCTGTTTCCAGGTCTCGAATCTCACCCACCAGGATAATATCCGGATCCTGACGTAGGAAGGCCTTCAGTGCTGCCGCAAAATCTAGCCCAACTTTAGGATTCACGTTTACCTGGTTAATACCTGCCAGGTTAATTTCTACCGGGTC
>JARRJY010000025.1:0-32334 GCA_037388705.1 Gammaproteobacteria bacterium | reverse complement strand
AACATCTCGGCGATGTGTTCTTTTTTCATTACTACGTCGTTATTATTAGCTTCAGGCTGTAGTCTGAGGAGCAGCATTTTCTATCAGGGCTTGCTGGTGAGCTTCTCGTTTTTTATCAATCACATTTTTACCCGCAATTAATAAGCCCAGTCCGATAAATGCACCGGGAGGCAGGATGGCAAGCAGGTAACCCTGGTAATCTTCTATCAATACCACGGTTAACCATTCACTACCTTCACCAAACATTAAATGTGCCTGTGAAAACAACGTACCGAAACCGAGTCCTTCACGTAACGCGCCAAGCATGACGAGGACAGCTGTAAAGCCAAGTCCCATGAATAAACCATCCATAAAAGCGGGTATGACAGTATTTTTTGAAGCAAAGGCTTCCGCCCGGGCAATAATGCTGCAATTGGTGACAATTAATGGAATAAAGATACCGAGTATTTTGTATAACTCGTGGAAATAGGCATTCATTACAAGCTCGATCATTGTCACAGCCGAGGCAATAATCAGAACAAAAACCGGAATCCGAATTTCAGGGCGTACCCATTGACGGATGAGTGAAACCGTTACATTTGATGCTACCAGTGTCATGATAGTTGCCAGGCCAAGACCCAAAGCATTCACAACGGTATTTGTCACCGCCAGCAATGGACACAGGCCCAGTAGCTGTACGAAGGCCGGGTTATTATTCCATAACCCATTATTGATGATTTCTCGATGACTACTCATTTGCAGGTTGTCCTGTTACTTGCGAATTAAAAAGCATTTCACTGTTTTTCTGGAAATATTGTAGAGCCTTGTGTACAGCTTTAACAACTGCACGGGGGGTAATGGTTGCACCGGTAAACTGGTCAAAAACGCCACCATCACGCTTTACACGCCAGTTTTTACTGGCAGGATTTTCCAGCGATTTTCCGGTAAAGCCTAAAATCCAGTCGCTACGCTGTATTTCGATTGCATCACCGAGGCCCGGTGTTTCACGGTGTTTGGCCACGCGAACACCAATAAGTTTACCAGAAGTATCAATCGCTATAAGCAACGCGATGTCTCCATTATAACCATCAGGTGCCACTGCATTAATTATGACCGCCACGTTTTTGCCATCTTTACGGGCACGATAAATATTGACAGGTTTTTTGCTGCCCAGGAAGTCTTTGTTCGTTACCTGGATAACGTCCTTGAACATATCATTGTCATGCATATCCGGGGTAACAAGTTCATGCAGACTTCGCAACAGGAAAGCCCGCTCGTTAGCGGCAATGCGCTCCGCGGTGTTATCGTAAGTAACAGCGACCAGGCCGGAACCAATAATGGCAAACAGTCCCAGTAACACAGAACTTATCGACATGTTTCTGAGCAATGACATGATTACTTGTTCTCCTGCCCAAACACACGGGGTTGCGTATAGTAATCAATGGTTGGTACCGCCATATTCATTATCAGTACGGCAAAGGCTACACCATCAGGGTAACCGCCCCAGGTACGAATAATATAAGTTAACGCACCAATACCTATACCGTAATAAATTTTACCTTTGTTGGTTGTCGCAGCGGTTACCGGATCAGTGGCGATAAAAAACGCGGCCAGCATTGCGCCACCACTGAACAGGTGAAATAGAGGTGTGGCATAAAAATCTGAATCCACGCCATTAAAAAAAGCGGATATAAAAAACAGGCTACCAAGAAAGGCCACCGGGATATGCCAGGTAATAACACGGATAAATAACAGGATAAAGCCACCGATCAGGAACATAATATTGATCCATTCCCAACCTTTACCTGCGAGGCCACCAAACAAAGCTTCATTACCTGATCGGATTTCATGAAGAGTGCTGTTCAGATTCAGATTAGTTTTTACCGTATCCAGCACTGTTGCCATGGTGATTTCATCATATGTTCTGTTGGCAGGTAATTCACTGAAGAAACTGTAATTAAAAAAATCTTTCACGGTTAATGAATGATCAAGGGGATTAATCCAGGCGGTCATTTCCTGCGGGAAGGCGATCAGCAACATAACATATCCGACCATGGCCGGGTTAAAGGGGTTATAACCCAGGCCACCATAGAGTTGTTTGCCAATGATGATGGCAAAAGCAGTGCCCAGAAATACCAGCCACCATGGAGATAGCGTCGGGATGGCAAGGGCCAGAAGTATACCGGTAAGTATTGCACTGCCATCCATCAGGAAGGGCTTTAGCGGGCGTTTTCTAATTTTAAGTATCAATGCTTCTGAAATTACGGCAGTTGTGATAGCAATTGCCAGGTTAATGGCTACTCCCCATCCAAAAAAGTGAATCATCACCAGGGTGCCTGGAATCAAGGAATAGATAACCGCCTGCATAACCCGGTTGATGGATGTAGGTTGGTTATCATAAGGAGAGCTTCTCAGTATCATGATGATCCGGATTCCTCTTTATTTTCTTCGATTTTTATTTGTTGTTTTTCGCGAGCCTTGATACGACGTTCTTCAACTTCGGCAATCGCTTTTTTCTGTGCTTCAGTGAGCTCTTCTTCATTCACATTTTTAGCCTGTGAATTTTGTTGCTCTCGTTTTGCTTTGACACGGGCCAGGGCAGCCTCAATGGCGGCTTTTTTCTTGTCATCTTCTGTCGTTTTGTCACCGGCAGCTGCTTTTAGTAATGCTTTCTTTCTGCGCTTGCGTTCTTCGTCTTCGACTTTTTTGCGTTCCATTCTGTATAAGCGGAATTCATGTCGCTCTCGTGCAATATCTGATTTTTGTTTGTCACGTTCCATGGCCCATATTTCAGTTTTCGCGAAGCGATAATATTGCACCAGTGGAATATGACTGGGACAGACATAGGCGCAGCACCCACATTCAATGCAATCAAACAGGTTGTAATCCTGTATTTTGTCAAAGTCTTTGGCACGCGCATACCAGTATAGTTGCTGAGGTAATAACTGGGCAGGACAGGCTTTTGCACACTCGCCACAACGAATACATGGCATACTTGTAGGCGCATGGTATTTTTTACGGCTGGTTAACAGGCAGTTTGTTGTTTTTATTACCGGGATGGATTGTGATGTGAGTTCAAATCCCATCATCGGGCCACCCATAATGCACTGCTGGACATCGTATCCTTCACATTGTTTTAACAGGCTTTCAACCGAGGTACCAAAACGAACTCTGAGGTTACGGGGTTGTTTTACTGCATCACCAGTAACCGTGATGTAACGTTCGATTAAGGGCTGTCGGTTGAGAATGGCGTCAGCAACGGCAGCGGCTGTTCCAACATTATGACATACCACGCCAACATCAATTGGCAGACCATGAGACGGTACTTCTTTACCGGTAACAACCTTGATAATCTGTTTTTCACCACCTGCCGGGTAAAGAGTGGGGATTTGTATGACATTGATAAAAGATGTTTCATCTTCACGCAAGGCATTTACCAGCATGGTATGAGCAGCTTTTTTGTTATCTTCAATCGCAATAATACACTTATCAATATTTAACGCATGACGCATGATAAGCAAGCCATCAATAATTTTACGAGGTGAATCCTGCATCAGCATGGCATCGCAGGTGATATAGGGTTCGCACTCGGCGCCATTCAGGATCAGGGTTTCCACCCTGGCATCCGGTCCCGGATTAAGCTTGATAAAGGATGGAAAACCGGCACCGCCCAAACCAACAATACCTGCTTCACGTATCAGGTTGCGTAACGCACTTGCTTCAAGGTTCTTGTAATCGACCGGTGTGGTGTTAGTTTCTATCGCGATATCTTTGCCATCTGTTTCAATGATAATACAGGCAGCACTCATGCCGGAAGGATGAGGTACGGGATGATCTTCAATAGAAATCACGGTACCTGAGGTGGGTGCATGGACAGGGACGCTGACATAATCACTTGCCTGGGCAATGACCTGGTTCTTCAATACGGAATCACCAATTTCAACAATAGGCTCAGCGGGTTCACCGATATGTTGTTGTAAAGGCAGTACAAGACGCCGAGGAATGTCTGCTTGTACAACTGCTTCATGCATGGACATGGCCTTGTGGCCTTCGAGTTTTAAGCCGCCATGAAAATGCCACAAGCGAGGTTTCATGACACTTCCTCACTTTCAACTGGATTTTCAGGGTAAGGCCATTTCCATGTTTGCAAGGTATCTTTCACGGGCACAACATGAATGCAGTCTACCGGGCAAGGTGGAATACAAAGATCACAACCGGTACACTCACTGCTAATTACAGTGTGCATTTGCTTGGCGGCACCCAGGATGGCATCAACAGGACAGGCCTGGATGCATAAGGTACAACCAATACAAACCTGTTCATCGATAACTACCACGGTTTTTTCACTATGCACACCGTGTTCTTCATTTAGTGGTTTGGGGTCAACGCCTAGTAAATCAGCAAGTGCATGAATAGTGGCTTCTCCACCAGGAGGGCACTGGTTGATATCGGCTTCACCCTTGGCAATGGCTTCGGCATACGGCCGGCAGCCGGGGTAGGTGCATTGGCCGCATTGGGTCTGGGGAAGTAAAGCATCGATTTGATCAACAACAGGATCACCTTCGACTTTAAAACGTACTGAGGCGAATCCCAGCAACAGGCCAAATAAAACAGCAAGAACGGTAATAACAAGAATGGCTTCTAACATGTTACCCCTTTACAAGCCCCGCAAAGCCCATAAATGCCATCGACATCAAGCCAGCCGTGATCAATGCAATGGATGCACCCTGAAAAGCTTCCGGCACATCGGCAGCGGCTATTCGTTCACGCATGGCAGCAAATAACACAAGTACCAGCGAAAAGCCGACTGCCGCACCAAATCCGTAAAGTGCCGATTCAATAAAACCATGTTCTGTTTGCGTGTTAAGTAAGGCGACACCAAGAACGGCGCAGTTGGTGGTTATCAGCGGAAGAAATATACCCAGGACCTGGTAAAGCAAGGGGCTGGTTTTATGCACCACCATTTCGGTGAACTGTACAACAACAGCGATAACGAGAATAAAGGCTATGGTGCGTAAATATTCCAGTCCCAGGGGTGCTAACAGGTATTCATTTACAAGGTAACTGCAAACAGATGAAAGGGTTAAAACAAACGTCGTGGCCAGCGCCATGCCAGTAGCAGTTTCCAGTTTTCGCGAGACGCCCATGAATGGACACAGGCCAAGAAATTTAACAAGAACAAAATTATTGACCAGGATAGTACTGATAAGAATTAGCGCGTATTCTTTCATTAAGTTACCTGTTCAGGTGATGTATAGCAAAAACACTATTATATATATTATATCCTGATATTGACTGACATAGATCAGTTCTATAAATAAAAAAGTCTATAAAACACCATAACTTATGATGTTTTATGACTCAATATTGTGCTTAATTTCGACCGGTTTTTATTTTACGCGCATGCCTGGTTGAGCACCTTCATGGGGTTCCAGTATCCATAGTTCTTTTCCACCTGGACCTGCTGCCATTACCATACCCTCAGATAAACCAAAGCGCATTTTTCGAGGTTTAAGGTTAGCCACCATCACCGTGAGTTTACCTTCCAGGTCTTGCGGTGAGTAGGCAGACTTGATGCCGGCAAACACGTTTCGCGTATTTGCTTCACCAATATCCAGGGTGAGTTGCAATAATTTGTCAGCGCCTTCTACATGCTCGGCTTTAACAATTCGTGCAATACGCATGTCGACCTTGGCAAAATCATCAAATTCAATTTGTTCGGCTATAGGTTCCACGTTAATACTCGCTTTACGTTCTTTTTTAGTATGTTGTTCCGCCAGGTTCTCTTTTGAAGCAGCAAGCATGGCATCCACTTTTTCCTGTTCAACACGGGTCATTAACGGCTTGAACTTGTTAACAGCATGAGCTGTTAATGGCGCCTGGATGTCTTTCCATTGCAATGGTTCAACATTCAAAAAATGTTCTGCTTCTTTGGCCATTACAGGTAATACCGGTTTGAGGTATACCATTAGCACGCGGAACAGGTTGATACCGACACTGTAAATATCCTGTACCTGTTGTTCCTTGCCTTGTTCTTTTGCCAGCGCCCAGGGTTTTTGTTCATCAATGTACTGGTTGGCCTTATCTGCCAGGGCCATGATTTCGCGTATGGCATGACTGAATTCGCGTTGTTCATAAAGTTCTGCAATTCGATCACCTGCTTCGACAAACTGTTGAAACAGTTCCGGTTCAGTACAGGTTGAACTTAACTTGCCATCACATTTTTTCTTAATATATCCGGCGCAACGGCTGGCGATATTCACCATTTTGCCGACCAGGTCACTGTTAACACGCAGGATGAAATCTTCCAGGTTCAGATCCAGATCATCAATGCCGTTACCCAGCTTGGCGGCAAAGTAATAACGCAGGTATTCAGGATTTAAATGTTCCAGGTAAGAGCGCGCCATGATAAATGTGCCACGTGACTTGGACATTTTCTGCCCATTTACCGTGAGGAAGCCATGACAGAAGACCGCGCTGGGTTTCCGAAAACCCGCACCACTTAACATCGCGGGCCAGAACAGGGTATGGAAGTAAGCAATGTCTTTACCAATGAAATGATAAACCTCGTGATTACTATCCGCATTCCAGAAAGCATCAAAGTCCAGATCATCGCGCTGGTCACACAGGTTTTTGAAGCTGGCCATGTAACCAATAGGTGCATCCAGCCAGACATAAAAAAACTTGTTCTCGGTATCCGGGATTTCAAAACCAAAATAGGGGGCATCGCGGGAAATATCCCAGGCCTGTAAACCCGCTTCGAACCACTCACCCAGCTTGTTGGAGATTTCAGGCTGCATGTGCTCTTCCTGGGTCCATTCACGCAGCATGGTTTCAAAGTCTGACAGGTCAAAGAAATAATGCTCAGACTCTTTTTCAATCGGGGCGGCCCCTGAAATGGCTGAAACCGGGTTTTTCAGATCAGTGGGTGAATAGGTTGCACCGCAAACCTCGCAGTTATCGCCATACTGGTCTTCTGCACCACACTTTGGGCAGGTACCCTTTATAAAACGATCTGGCAGAAACATGTTTTCTTCAGGATCGTATGCCTGCTTGATGGTTTTGACCTTGATGTGGCCACCGTCACGAAGTTTCTTATATATATACTCTGCCAGTTCCCGGTTTTCCGTCGAGTGGGTGCTGTGGTAATTATCAAAACCCACATGGAATTCAACAAAGTCTGTACGGTGCTCTTTGTCTGTCCTGGCAATCAGCTCTTCAGGTGTGATGCCTTCACTGCGAGCACGCAGCATAATGGGCGTGCCGTGGGCATCGTCTGCACAGACATAGACGCAGTTGTGACCTTGCATTTTCTGGAAGCGAACCCATATATCGGTTTGAATGTATTCAACCAGATGGCCGAGATGAATTGCCCCATTGGCATAAGGCAAGGCACTGGTAACCAGGATATTTCGTGTTAATGCTGGGTTCGACATAGTTGGAAGCTTGTATTTTTAAATGTTTTCAACAGGTTATTCAGGGGCGCTACAGTACCAGTTTCACCAGTATACTGCCACTGTAAGGAATGAAATTTACAGCTAAAACCCTGTAAAATGTCGGACTTGTTAAAGAATTCGCACTGTCCGCAAAATTTGTGTAAGATTGCGGCCCTTGTTAAATAGTTTATTATTTTACTCGGTTATTATGACCGAAAAGTAAGCAGGAGAGACCCATGGCTGACGTTGCTCAGACTCAGATTGAAGAAGCTATTAAAGGCTATACAGATCCTTACCTGGACAAAGACCTGGTATCTGCCAAGGCAGTGAAAAATATCAATATCGATGGTGATAAGGTAACCGTGGATGTGGTTTTAGGTTTTCCGAGCGAGGGTTACAGGAATGAACTAATCGCCGAGTTGAAAGAGAAAATCGAAGGCGTGGATGGTGTCTCTGCAGCAACGATCAACGTATCCCAGAAAATTGAAGCCCATGCCGCACAGAAAGGTGTGCCCGCGATCAATGGCGTGAAGAACATTATTGCCGTGGCGTCTGGTAAAGGTGGCGTGGGTAAATCAACCACTTCGGTAAACCTGGCCCTGGCACTTTCTGCAGAAGGTGCCACTGTTGGCATCCTGGATGCGGATATTTATGGTCCCAGTCAGCCTCGTATGCTGGGTATCAGCGGTCAGCCAGAATCTTCTGACGGCAAGAGCCTGGAGCCCATGAACAACTACGATATCCAGTCAATGTCGATTGGTTACCTGATTGATGAAGAAACACCTATGATCTGGCGTGGCCCGATGGTGACCCAGGCATTGGAACAGCTATTAAATGATACCAAGTGGAAAGATGTTGATTACCTGATCATCGATTTGCCACCGGGTACGGGTGATACACAGCTGACCCTGGCTCAGAAAGTGCCTGTGACTGGTGCGGTGATTGTTACGACTCCCCAGGACATCGCTTTACTGGATGCACGTAAGGGTCTGAAGATGTTCGAGAAAGTGGAAGTACCGGTTCTGGGTATTATCGAGAACATGAGTATCCACATTTGTTCACAATGTGGTCACGAAGAGCACATCTTCGGCGCTGGCGGTGGTGAACGTATGGCGGAAGAAGCCCATGTGGATCTGCTGGGTGCTTTACCACTGGATATGTCAATCCGTACTGGTACGGATGAAGGTAAGCCATCTGTGGTTGCTGATCCTGAAGGTCGTATCGCTGAAATCTACCGTGATATTGCACGCCGGGTGGGTGCCAAACTCTCTATGCAGGAAAAAGATTACTCGGCAGCGTTCCCGAATATTGTTATCCAGAATAACTAATTAGAAGACATCTCAGTAAAAAAAGGCGCTGATATCAGCGCCTTTTTTGTATTAGAATGTGCGCTCTTTGGGAAGGAGTGGAATCAATGAGCATCAAATCCGATAACTGGATTAAACGCATGTCTGAAAACGAAGGCATGATCGAACCCTATGAACCAGGTCAGGTTCGTGAAGTCAACGGCAATCGTATTGTTTCTTATGGTACATCCAGTTATGGGTATGATGTACGTTGCTCAAATGAATTCAAGATTTTTACCAACATCAATTCCGCTATCGTTGATCCCAAGGATTTTGATCACCAGAGTTTTGTTGATTTCAAAGGAGATGTTTGTATCATCCCTCCCAATTCGTTTGCGCTTGCGCGTACTGTTGAATACTTCCGTATTCCTCGCAGTGTATTAACAGTATGTTTAGGCAAGTCAACTTATGCGCGTTGCGGTATCATCGTCAATGTCACGCCATTGGAGCCTGAATGGGAAGGGCATGTCACGCTGGAATTTTCCAATACCACGCCACTGCCTGCAAAAATTTATGCTAACGAAGGCGTGGCTCAGATGTTGTTTTATGAATCCGATGAAGTGTGTGAAACATCTTATAAAGATCGTGGTGGCAAGTATCAGGGGCAAACAGGCGTTACTTTACCAAAAGCCTGAGCCGGGTCTGTTTGTCATGCAACATCAGTCTGGTTGTTACTGAGAGTCTCTATCGGTAGGGGCTTGGCAATACCATAGCCCTGCGCATAATTGGCACCCATACTTTTTAGTTGTTCCAGTATGGCTTCGTTTTCCACATACTCTGCAATAATTTCCAGCCCTATTTTGTGGCCAACCTGGATAATGGATTCCACCATTGCTGCGTTGACAGGGTCGGTATCCATGTTACATACAAAACTACCATCGATTTTCAGAAAGTTAACGGGGAGATTTTTCAGGTATGTACCTGCATCAATTTGTTTGGATAGTACCGCATGGGCGACCTTGTCCTGGGGAAAACCACTGAAAGACAAGTTTTTAAAATCACTGTATGGATCGATATCATGTTTTTTCAGTTTATACCAGGCCATCTGGAAGCCGCCAAAGGCAGCTTCTTTTACCCCCATGAAGGATTTATTTTTCAAGTCAGTCAGCGACTGGATATCGTCACGATCTGAACGTGTAAAAATAACAGCACCAAAGCGAGTGGTTATATAGCCCTGTCGGTGAACACGCAATGTCAGGATGCGTGCAACATCATAGTTTGCTTGCAATGAAACATAGTTACCTGAATTGGTAAGAATAAAATCAATGTTTTTTTCTGAGGTGGCGCTGTATGTTTCCGCCAGGTTTAATGTGACCAGCTGGAAATTATATTGAGGCAGTTTCTGGTTGAGATAATCAATCGTGGGTTGCCACATGCTGCGTGCCGTGTCTTCACCCCAGATTTTCAGGACGCCAATACGAATCAGGGACTTCTTAGCATGGGCCTGAGAAATTGGCAAAGATAAGATAGCCAGCAGGCTAGTCAAATAAAGAAACAGTTTTATTCTTGAAGTAAAAGGCATTTAAATCCACAATATAATTGTGGATATTAATCCAGCATAGAATCTATTGATATAACGGTCTATGAAGGTAGATCTTGAATTAACGGTCAACTATAGGGCAATTTTACGGGTACTTGTTTTTCTGTCTTAAATACTTGAGGCAGGTATAACTACCTGAGGGATAACCAGTATTACGTGGGCAATCAGGCGACGGAGCTTGAGTTGGACTTTGATAAGATATTATCAATTACCTGGGGCTTAGAAATCGCGTATCCCTGCAGGTAATTGGCCCCCATTTTTATTACCTGTTTCAGGATATGCTCGTTTTCAACATATTCAGCTACAATCTCAAGCCCAAGTTTGTGGCCAATCTGGATGATGGATTCGACCATAACGGCATTAACAGACTCGTTATCCATATTTCGAATAAAGTGTCCATCAATTTTCAGGTAATCAACAGGAAGATTTTTCAGGTATGCAAATGAGCTTACTCCACAGCCAAAGTCATCCAGTGCCATTTTGCATCCTAAACCACGCAAAGTATTCATGAAACGAATGGCAGAATTAAGATTTGCAATCATGGATGTTTCTGTTACCTCGAAACATATGCGTTCAGGATTTATGTCATTGTCACTAATATTGTCTATTATGCTATTCATAGCACGTTCGTTACTTAGTGTTTGCCCAGACAGATTTATAGACAGGTCAAAATCTTTTCTTTCTGACTGAGAAAGAATTTTAAGTACTTTACGGATAACCCACAGGTCGATATCAGTAATGATGTTATATCTTTCTGCAGCTGTTAAAAAAGCCATTGGTGATATGATATTTTCATTTTCACTCTGCATTCTTAATAATACTTCATAGAAATTAGACCTGTCAGTCGCGACTGGTTTAATTTCCTGTGCATAAAGAACAAAATGATTATTTTCAAGTGCATCCTGAATACGATGTATCCAGTGCATTTCACTTGTATGTCTCTCTGACATGGAATCGCCCATACTGTAAATATGGAGCTGGTTACGGCCACGATCCTTGGCAATATAACAGGCCGTATCTGCCGCACTGAGTATATCACTCAGTTCACCTGAATGTTTTTCAATCGGTACAATGCCGATACTGACACCAATTTTGAATGTTTTTCCGTCCCAGTAGAAACGAAAATTTTCTACCGCGGCTCTTATCTTTTCGGCAATGTTTTTTGCAATGCTGATATTGCAGCCAGTTAGCAGCAAACCAAATTCGTCACCACCAAGACGGGCAAGTACATCGCTGTCACGTATGTGAGTCTTTAACATTGAGGAAAGTTGTCTTAGCAACTCGTCACCAGCAATATGGCCACAGGTATCATTAACAATTTTAAATTGATCCAGATCCATGTAGCACAGGATATGATGCTTGCTTTCAAATGAAGCAGACATAATTGCTCTTTCGAGCTGATCCTCAAAGGCTCGACGGTTGGGTAGCCCGGTGAGAGAGTCATGAGTCGCATGAAACTTCATCTTGGCAGACATTTCATGTATGTTCGTGATGTCCCAAGAGTATATGTGGATACGCTGCTGGTCAGGAAAATAGATGATGTTTTGTTCGTAAAAACAATTATCGATTTCAATTTCACGAATGAGAACATTGTTTTCGGCAACTAGTTGTTCAAATAATTTGTTAACATCTTCATGCATAAGTTCGTCATATGAAATCCCTTCTATACGATGGAATTGTTTTTCAGCAGCGGGATTTGCATAGGTGATATTTCCTGCCAGGTCAATTTCAAAGATTGGTATTGGTGCGTCTGCCGGGAATCTTGCAAGTCGTTTTAATTCCTGCCGGTTTACCAGGCGCTGTGTAATGTCGTGCAGTGACGAGATGATAAAAAGCTGGTTATCCACAGTGACGGGACTTAGGCTGATTTCAAGCGGGATGCTCGAGCCATCTTTGCGTTGACCGACTAGCTCCATGTTAATCCCCATCGGTCTTAACGAAGGCTTTGCCTGGTAATCTTGACGTAAACCTTTGTGTTTGTTGCGCAGAAAATCGGGTAACAGGACTTCAACTTCCTGCCCAATAATTTCATCCCGGTGGTATCCAAATTTTTCTTCGAACTGGGAGTTTACAATAGTAATGACACCTTGCTGATTGGTAACAATAAGGGGATCGGGCGTAGCGTCTAGTACACCACGAAACATGGATTCATTTTTTCGTCGTTCGGATAAGTCACGCATACTCTGAATAATTGCAACAGCCTTGTTCCTTTTATCACGAATGACATTGACACTGATTTCTACAGGTGAGTTTGATTTGTTAGCAGGATCATCCGCTTCCAGAATAATGGTTTTATCAACAAGTTCTTTCCTGGCCTGGCAGACTTTACAGGGAACTTCTTCACCTTCAGGATGAGTAAAATGGGTGACTTTCTTGCCAACAGCTTCTTCTTCGTTTGAAGCTATTTTCTTATAAAAAGCATCGTTGGCTTTTATTATGCGATCTTCTAGATCAACCATGTAAATCGGATCATTCATGAAGTCCAGGGCATGTGACCATTCATGCTCAAGAATACTAGACCATGACGTACGTATACGTACGTAGAAAAATAATAATGCAATACTTAAAATAATCAGAGACATTAGACTTACTATTATCCAATGGTCATAGAAATGCTGGATACTTAACGGCCGGGATGGCGTTTCGGCTATGACAGAGGTTGAAATACCTGTGCATAAAACGACAGCCAGATACAGGATTGCCTGTTTGATAGGTTTGATTTTTTGTTTCAAGGGTTTGGAAGATCTAGATCAGTACAACAATATTGTATTATATCGGTAGAATATCAGATTTCTTTAATGTTAATTAAAGAATGGTAGTGATGATCTGATACATCCTGGAAATTACTATCAGAAGTCACTGTCATCATTATCTTCTGGTTTTTCAGTTTCAGCATTTGCATTCAGGCTTATCAGCTTGAGAGTGCCGTAATCACCATCATCATCAATGCGCTTGATTTGTACCGGCAGATAGTCCAGTTGTTTTGCACACCAGATTATGACTTTACGTTTTTTTATTTCGTCGAAGTATGCGAATTTATAGGTAGTGAAATTCCCGGCATCGGTTTCCAGTTGTTCCTGTCCAAGCGATTCGAGTTTATAGGTTTTGATGTGTTTGTTATCAACAAGGTCAAATGTTAAATCGGCCCCATGATTTTTTACCTCCATGGCTAATGCTAGCTGGAAACTAAGCGGATCGAAACTATTACTGGTTAATCTTAAGGGTGATGATATTCTGCTATCAGTGATATTATTTTTATTCCAGTCAAAGTTTAGATGAAACTGTTCCTTAATTTCATCGGATTTTTTAACAAAAGAATAGGACTGGGTACGTAACTGATTATCTTTAATTGATATTATGCTTTGCTCATTGATCGTGTCACTGATAAACAGGGAAGCAAACCCAACCGGGTAAGCATAAGAAGAAAAGATTATTCTATTAAGAGAAACACTTAGCGTGCGTTTTACATGCGCCACTGTGAAATCGTTTTTACTCAGCGCATAGGTATAGGCAAAACCTTTTTCAAATATCTCAGCATTTTGTAGCCATAACATTTTGATAGGCAATTTGCCATGAAGTTCAGCCGGACCAGGATTTTTGTTGCTGAGTCATTTCCTGGTTATCAAACAAAACGGTATCGCCATCAAGTTGCAAACGATGTTCGGCAAACCATTTTACTACCTGGGGGTAGATTTTATGTTCAACCTGGTGAACTCGTTGTGCCAGTGATTCAGCAGTATCATTTTCCTTAATTGGCACGCTGGCCTGTAAAATAACTGGGCCACCATCCAGCTCCGGGGTCACAAAATGGACGCTGGCACCATGCACTGTATCCTTGGCGTCCAGTACACGCTGGTGAGTATTCAGTCCCTGGTACCGGGGTAAAAGGGAAGGATGAATGTTGATCATTCTGCCAGCATAGTGGTTAACAAAGTCATCAGTGAGGATACGCATAAAGCCAGCCAGCACAACCAGATCAGCCTGGTAATAATCAATCTTTTCTTTCAATGATTCATCAAATGACAGGCGATCATCATGATCAGTATGCTCAATGACTTCAACGTCAATACCGGCATTACGGGCCCGGGTTAATCCGTAGGCATCTGCTTTATTACTGATAACAGCAACGACTTCTGCCGGGATATTATCAGCGGCAATTTTATCGATGATGGCCTGCAGGTTACTGCCATTACCGGATATCAGGACAACCACGCGTAACGGCGAAGCCGGTGATGTTTGCTCCATGTTTAGTCCTGGATGTTGACTACAGGGGTAGAGGAATTACTACTTTCAATAGCACCGATCAGGAATGCTTCAATACCTTGTTCTTTTAACAGCTGAATGGATGTATCAGCATCAGCACTATCTACCACGGCGACCATACCAATACCACAGTTAAAGGTGCGATACATTTCGGTGGCTTCAATATTGCCCTGTTCCTGTAACCAGTCAAAGATAGCAGGCTGGCTCCAGCTGCTGCGTTGGATAATAGCCTGGGTATTTTCTGGCATGACGCGGGGCAGGTTCTCCAGTAATCCTCCACCGGTGATATGTGCAAGGGCATGAACATCCACTTTTTCAAGCAGGGCAAGAACCGGCTTTACATAGATACGCGTTGGTTCGAGCAGGCGCTCACCAAGCGTTGCCCCATCAAAGGCAATGTTTAGATCGGCGTTACTTATCTCGATGACCTTTCTTATCAGGGAATAACCATTGGAATGGGCACCGCTTGATGCCATGCCGATAAGCACGTCACCGGCTTTAACTTTTGCTCCGTCGATGATACGGCTCTTTTCAACCACCCCGACACAGAAGCCAGCCAGGTCATAGTCACCCTTGGCATACATACCAGGCATTTCAGCCGTTTCACCACCACTTAAGGCAGCGCCGGACTGTACACAACCTTCGGCGATACCCTTGATAACATCACTTGCACTATCAACGTCCAGGTGACCGGTGGCGTAATAGTCAAGGAAGAACAGCGGCTCAGCACCCTGCACGATAAGGTCATTGACACACATGGCCACCAGGTCGATGCCAATCGTGTCATGCTTGTTCATTTGCATTGCCAGCTTTAGCTTGGTTCCGACACCATCCGTACCCGATACCAGCACAGGTTCCTTATAGCGATCCAGTGGTAATTCAAACAGGGCACCAAAACCGCCCAGGCCACCCATCACTTCAGGGCGTTGAGTCCGCATGGCATGCGGTTTAATCTTGTCAATCAGAGCGTTACCCGCGTCGATATCAACGCCGGCATCCCGGTAACTGAGTGGTGTTTTATTGCTTGGGGTGTTATCTGATGACACAAGTGGCTCCTAAAGATGACGAGAACAACACACAATTTTTGTTCGTAAACAGTGCATAATAAGGTATTTTATCAATTCAACAGTGGGCTTGGAACTAAAAGCAGCAACAAGCTTTAAATAATAGTAACGGGAAGGAGTATTAATGAGTAAAAAATCCCTGACGGCAGTATTAACTGGTTTATTATTGAGCAGTTTGCTCACCACGGACATTTATGCTGCGGAAGTCCAGAATCTATATGGAGAGGAAGTCCCGGTATTAACACAGGGCCGACAGGAGCGTTTTTCGGTATTACAGAAAGCATTACGCAATGTGTTAATCCGGGTATCAGGTCGCAGTGATGTCGCTCAGATGCCAGGAATGGACTCACAGCTAAAACAGGCCAGTCGATTTGTACAGCAGTATCGTTATCGCACCAGTCCTGAACCGGTTATCGAGCCCGACAGTGGTAAGGAGACCAACCAGGTCTTGTGGATCCGCTTTAATGAGAAAGCGGTCAACCAGCTGCTACTTTCTCAGCGCCTACCCGTCTGGGGCAAAACCCGTCCCGCGGTGCTGGTCTGGCTGGTCATTGATGATCGAAAACAGCGCCAGTTAATCAGCAATGATAGTAATCACGAAATACGTCATATTTTTAATGACGAGGCGAGAGTACGTGGTTTGCCATTACGTTTCCCGTTACTGGATTTAACGGATCGTACCAATATCAGTATTAGTGATATCTGGGCCAATTTCGAAGATTCCATCCTGGCAGCTTCTCGCCGCTACCAGGCGGAAGCTGTTCTGGTTGGTCGTGTATATCAGGGATACTCGGGAGCATGGAATGCACGCTGGAGTTTATACAATCAGGGTCGTCGCCAGGACTGGGAATCCGGTGATGAACAACTGGCAACAACGGTAGCACAGGGCGTTAACCAGTCATCAGATTACCTGGCTTCCCGTTTTGCACAGGTACAACAGGAAGGAGAGCAAAGTCAGTTACTCATCAAGGTAAATGCCGTCAAAGGACTGGCTGAATTTAACAAGGTACGCGATTACCTGGATTCCTTAACCGCTGTTACCAGAGTTCAGCCTTACCTGGTTTCCAGCAATGAGGTCACGTTCCAGTTAACCACACGCAGTGGACGCCTGGCTGTGGAACAGGCGATATCACTTGGTTCGACACTGGTTGCTGAACAGCCGGACGTTACGAAAGGAAACCCGGTTGCACCACAACAAACAGAACTTTTATATCGTCTGATTCAATGAAGTTAAACCAGATACCCAACATCATTAGCGTGATTCGTATCCTGCTGGTAGCACCGGTAGTGTATGGCTTGTTGAATCATCAATTTGAATTAGCGTGGTGGTTGTTCGTTATCGCCGGCATTTCTGATGGGGTAGATGGTTTTCTTGCACGCCACTTTAACTGGCAAACTGAACTCGGCGCCATCCTCGATCCCATTGGTGACAAATTATTGATGGTATTTAGCTACCTTACCCTGGGCTGGATGGCGCAACTGCCTGCCTGGTTGGTGGCACTGGTGATTGCACGGGATATTATTATCGTTGCAGGGACACTGGTCTATCAGAAACTTACCGGGGATAAAGCCATTGAACCTTTGTACATCAGTAAAGTGAACACGGTAGTACAGATTTTACTGGTAGTGGTTGTGATTTACTCACTGGCTTTCCTGGTACTACCTGCCTGGATATCAACAAGCTTAATTTTTTTCGTCGCGGTGACCACAGTCACTAGTGGAGTTAGTTATGTGTATGTATGGACACATCGTGCACAAAAAACAATAAAAGAGGGTCAAGGATCATGACAGCATCAACGAAGTGGTTCTGGTTGGTATTCGCCACTATAAGTGGTTTTCTGTGTTATGTATTAGCGCCTGTTTTAACACCTTTCGTGGCAGCAGCCATTCTTGCCTATATCGCTGATCCATTGGTAGACAGACTGGAAGCACGCAAGTTATCGAGAACACTCTCTGTCACAATAGTCTTTGTAGTGCTTACTTTGTTGGCCATAATTGCTTTATTGCTATTGGTTCCTTTACTGGAAAACCAGGTCACTATTCTTACAAAAAAAGTTCCGGTGTATATCGACTGGTTACAGCAAAATGCTATTCCCTGGCTGACTGGTAAACTGGGTATGGATGAATCTGCACTCAGTTTGCAGCAGTTAAAATCATCATCACAGGAGTACTGGAAAACGGCGGGTGGAATTGCTGCGAAGGTTTTCTCAACAATTTCACGTTCGGGCTTTGCCCTGATTAACATAATTGCTAACCTGCTGTTAATCACGGTGGTAACCTTTTATTTATTACGTGACTGGGATTACCTGGTAGAACGTGTACATGAATTATTACCGCGTAAATCAGAACCGGTCATTTCACATCTGGCCAAACAGTCTGACGAAGTACTGGGCGCTTTTTTAAGAGGACAACTGTTGGTTATGCTGGTACTGGCAATTGTTTATTCTGCCGGTTTGATGATCATTGGCCTGGACCTTGGTTTGTTGATCGGTACGATTTCAGGACTGGTCAGCTTTGTTCCTTACCTGGGATTTATTGTAGGTATCATGGCAGCGTTGCTGGCAGTTTTGTTCCAGTTCCAGGAACTCATGCCATTACTTTATGTCGCCATCGTGTTTGGCATTGGCCAGATGCTGGAAGGCATGTTATTAACACCATTACTGGTTGGTGATCGTATCGGTTTACACCCGGTGGCAGTAATTTTTGCGGTGCTTGCGGGTGGCCAGTTATTTGGTTTTGTCGGTGTATTACTGGCATTACCGGTAGCCGCTGTTATTGCAGTAATATTGGGATACCTTCACGACGAATACAAAAAAAGTACGCTTTACGGCTAATTTATTCTTGTATCATGAATACACAACTTCCTTTAGGCATCACCTGGCGTGATCAGGCTACCTTCAGTAATTTTATTACCGGTGAAAATGCCCAGTTAGTTGAAAGCCTTCGTGCGACAAATGAAAAGCTGGTATTTTTATGGGGCGAAGAGGGTTGTGGAAAAAGTCATTTATTACAGGCTGTCTGCAACATGCCTGAACTGAATGCGCAGCCGGTTTACCTTCCCATGCTGGAGCTAAAAAATATGCAACCAGCAGTACTCGAGGGCATGGAAATAATGAGCCCGGTTTGCATTGATGATGTGCACCTTGTAGCCGGTAATAAAGAATGGGAAGAAGCTGTATTTCATTTGTTCAACCGAGTACGTGAACAAAGTGGCAGGATGATTGTAAGTGCAAGTGGCTCGCCGGCTAATATAAATATCCAGTTACCTGATCTGGTTACCCGCTTAGGCTGGGGCACAGTTTACCAGGTGAAACCGCTAAGTGATGAAGGAAAGAAAATCGCTTTACAGCAACGTGCCCAGTATCGTGGGCTACAGTTGCCTGACGAAGTTGTTGAATTCGTATTACGTCGCAGCTCGCGTGACACAAATAGCTTGTTCCAGCTACTAGACAGGTTGGATATCGCTTCACTGGTTGAGCAACGCAAACTGACGATCCCTTTCGTCAAGCAGTACCTGCAATAACCAACCTGCAAGTATTGTTAGGTTTTCTTCCTGGAAAGGCGGACATAACTCATGCTGCCAATGTAAATAAGCAGGCTTAGAATAATTTCTGCAATGGCATAGTGCCTGTCTTCCGGTGTCGTCCAGGCCTCACCAACTCCATGAACAAAATAAAACAGTATCAACATACTCATCCAGGCATGAGTGTAGACTTTGCCCCTTAATATTCCAGCGAGGGGAAACATCAGGGGCAATAGCAGGAAAACAAGGACAAGACCAACTGGTAGCGATGATGGTGACCAAATGCCGTACCAAAGTACCAGTAGCAAGATAAGTAATCCATAACCGGCAAGCGTTAACCAGCGTACCAATGATAAGGTTGTCATGTAGCAGTTTGCTGGATCAGGCCAGCGTTGAGTTGGGCCAGTGCAGTTTGTGCCAGTCGACGACCCTGGGCGATACAGAGTCTTTTTTCGCTGTCACTTATTTCGCGTTCACCATTCAGGCCAGCCCAATGACTGCTGCCATAAGGTGTACCACCTTCATGTGTGTCCATGAGCTCACTCTCGCTATACGGCACACCCAGCAATACCATGCCATGATGCAGCAACGGTAACATCATTGTAATCAGGGTAGTTTCCTGTCCGCCATGTATCGACGAGGTTGAGGTAAAGACACTGGCTGGTTTACCAATCAAAGAGCCCGATAACCATAATGCACTGGTACTATCAATAAAATATTTAAGTGGTGATGCCATGTTGCCAAAATGTGCCGGACTACCAAGTGCTATTCCGATACATTCCTGTAAGTCCTTTACCTCTGCGTATGGTGCACCTGTTTCAGGTATAGCATCTTCAACGGCTTCGCTGACAGCTGAAATGTCAGGGACAGTACGAATCCTTGCCTGGACACCTTCGACTTCTTCTATGCCGCGAGCAATAAGTTTGGCCATTTGCGTAGTCGCGCCGTGGCGACTGTAATAGAGAACGAGTACGTCAGACATGGTTATAAAATTGATAATACGTTTTCAGGTGGACGACCAACAGCAACTTTGCCATCTTTAACAACGATAGGGCGCTCAATCAGTTTTGGATTTTCAATCATGGCGTTAATAAGCTGATCATCGGTTAAGCTTTCATCATCCAGGTTCAGTTCCTTGTAGATAGCTTCCTTTGTTCTCATCAACTGGCGAGGTTGTATACCAAGTTTGGAAAGAATGTCTTTTAATGTTTGCGCATCCGGTGGCGTTTTTAAGTACTCGATGATGTCTGCGTTCACGTTATTGTCATTCAATAGCTGTAACGTTTGTCTCGATTTTGAGCAACGGGGATTATGATAAATGGTGGTTGCCATAGTCAGGCCTCTGTTATTGACGGATTTTATCTGCTGGTTATTTTACAGGTTGTTACCTTGACAGCCTATAGGCTCACTGTTAGCTTTAAACAAACAGGCTATAATCTAGCTAATCTTATGAAGTTAAAATACTTTTTTCGAAATAACCATACTGTAGTCATTGTCATTGCAGCACTGGCGATGGTGCTATCGTCCTGTGCAACCAGCGTTCCTGTACAAGAAATGAGCAATGCCAGGCAAACACTCCGTGCGGCACACCAAGTGAAGGCAAAACAATTTGCCCCTGAGCTGTTTGATAAGGCTGAAAACCTGCTCAAAGCCGCTGAAAGCGAACTTTCAGACGGGAAATATGCCCAGGCCAGAGCATATGCTGTGGCGGCACGGCAAGAGGCTATTCGCGCACGTCAAAAAGCACTTGATGAACAAAGAAATTAGTGCAGATAAATATTTTTGAATATTAAAATGTGTTGATATAGGGGTGCTTACAGCCAGTGCTTTGGCTCTTTGTGATAAGCGCTGATAGTTTGCCGGGATAAGGCTATCAATGCACAATTTTGACTATCATTAACAAACAAGAATCATAAAACGGAGTCCAGACCGATGAAAAGAAGCAAATCGCTGAAACTTATAGGCATGATGATATTCGCTTTGAGTATCGCGGTTGGTTGTGCCGGAACGCCTGAAGGAGGCGACCCTGCAGCAGCAATTGCAGCTGCCAAGGCGGCCAATGAAAGAGCCAGAGCGGAAAATTATGAATGGCGTGACACCGGAAAAATCATCAAGCAGGCTGAAGAGGCAATGAAAAAAGGGGATAACGCGACAGCCATTAAGCTGGCCAACCAGGCGCGTAAACAGGCAGAGGATGCGGTTAAGCAAAAATATGCCGAGCTGGAGCGGCTAAGAGCTGCAGGTATTCTTGATGGCGACGATGACAACGTGATAACCCCTGCAGGTGATAGCTATACCGTTGTGCGCGGCGACAATCTCTGGAATATCTCAGGTAAATCTTCCGTTTATGGTAATCCCTACCAGTGGCCTCTGATTTACAAGGCAAACAGTAATCAGATCAAGGATGCGGATTTGATCTACCCGGGCCAGAACCTGGCAATTGACACCAATCCGTCAGATGCTGATGTTGGAGCGGCAATTCAGCATGCCAAGACGCGCGGTAGCTGGTCAATTGGTGTAGTAGAAGATTCTGATAAAGCTTATCTTGGTAAGTGATCGATATTAGTGCGCTGCAAGAAAGGGGCCGTAAGGTTCCTTTTTTGTTTATGTGAAACAAATCATGTTTATTACTTGACAGATCTGGTTGTCAGGTGCAATCTTAGTTATATTAGTATTTAATAATTCCTTTTGGGGTAATGATTTAAATTTAGTTAGGGTTGCATACATTATGAATAAAATACAAAAACTTAAATATATTGGTATGGCGTTGCTGATGGTAAATTTTGCGGTAGGTTGTGCAAGTGCACCAGAGGAGCAGCCTGAGCCAGAACAGAAGCAGCCTGAGCCAGTAGAAAGCAAGCCGGTTGAGCCTGTTGCCGATGTTTCAACTTCTAGTTACGAAGTAGTTAGGGGTGATAACCTGTGGGATATTTCAGGTAAAGCTTCGATTTATGGTAACCCGTACCAGTGGCCTCTGATTTACAAGGCAAACAGCGATCAGATCAAGGATGCAGATTTAATCTATCCGGGTCAGAACCTGACAATTGATAACAATCCATCTGCATCTGATGTATCCGCTGCAGTACAACATGCCAAGACTCGCGGCAGCTGGTCAATTGGTGTAACTGAAGCCTCAGATAAAGCTTATCTGGGTCAATAAATCAGTTTTTTAGAAATAAAATCGTTAAAAGGGCCTCTTCGAGGCCCTTTTTGCTTTTACGTATAATAATTTCTTAAGTGCTGATTTTGTTTTTCTCACGCCATTCCTGAAACGCACGTTCCTCGTTTTCCAGTTCAAAACTGTTTATCAGTCCGCGACGCATCGCAACAGAAACTGCGCGGGTGCGTAAATTCAATGATTCCTTGTTGTCATCCTGACTGACGTCAAGTTTGTTGTAGAGAGATTTGAGACGGTTTTGTGCACCTCGACGTGACAGGTAACGTCGCTCGGCAATTAGGTTATCTGTTAAACCCAGCGCGATATCAATCAGCACTTCGTATTCGACATCACTGATAGCACTGTGCGGTGATTTTGAGCGTGCCTGTATGGCCTTAAGGCTCGGATCAATCCAGCATTGGCATTCATCAAAAACTGCTTTGGAAGCCTTTTCAAGAATTGCCGAGGGGTTATCTTTCAACAGGTAACCATACACAGTTTCTTCAGGAATAATCTGGGCAAGGGAACGTATATAGGTTTCGTCACCATAATGTGACCAGAATAAAATACGGGCATCCGGTCGTGTTTGCCAGAGCTGTTTCGCCAGCTCAATGCCATTCATTTCCGGCATTTGCAGGTCGGAGATCACGAAAGGTTGTTCAATTTGTTTGGCAATCTCCAGGGCTTTTCTGGAACTATCAGATAGTTCCAGCTGGTAATTGTTCAGGGTCTTGATTAAGTATTCCCGATCACGAGGATTGTCTTCGGCTATTACAATTTTGCTTTTAGATGCCATGTACCGCAATCTTACCAGTTTCTTTCATTTCTATATTTTCAACAGGAATATTCATTTTAAAACA
The DNA here is from genome assembly GCA_037388705.1 of Gammaproteobacteria bacterium. GTDB lineage: Bacteria > Pseudomonadota > Gammaproteobacteria > UBA6429 > Thiohalophilaceae > JARRJY01. Next base: position 9,166 of record JARRJY010000025.1, on the reverse strand, counting down.
GCTGCCACTGCTAAAACGAGAGGCCGTCCACTCGACACTGGCCTGTAATGACAGGGCACGCTGGTTAATATTGAGTAGACCATGTTGCCCCTTTTTGAGGGCCTGTTCAATATCGAATCCAATACCATTATCTTCAACGGTGAGTACCAGCATGTTTTTAATCGGGTGGAGGTTAATTTCAAACCGACTGCAATGTGCATGTCTCAGGATATTGCTGACCAGTTCGAGGATAATCCGGTAAATATTCAGCCTCTGGTTCTCGTTGAGATATTCATCAATACCGGTCTCAATAGACAAATAGTAGTCGGGAGCATTGCCGGCTGATACTTTTCGTTGTAAGAAAGATCGCAACGCTGCCTCCAGTCCAAGTATACTCAGAGCAGAAGGGTGCACGTCATCGATTATGCCTCGCAGGTGTGTAGTCAGTTCAGCAAGTTCTGTCCTGGTTCTGTTTATTTCCTTTTTGTCTCCATCAGACAGGTCTTTTGATTGGCTGATATCATCAAGACGGCGAGCGATGTTTGCGACATCGGATAAGAATTGATCATGTATATCCATAGCGATGCGACGTCGTTCTTCTTCTGCACCTTCCAGCAATTTTTCGGTGGCGAGTAAGTTCAACTGGCGTTGGCTAATTACCGAAAGACAGGAGGCCAGCTCATCCAGTTCATCTCTTGGCTTCCTGATATTCCCGGATATTGGTTGATTGCAAAGGGTATGTGCACTGGTTGTCAGGCTCTGTAAACGGCGTGTTGTAGATTTCTTAATCCATGCCGAAAGAATAACCCCAATAAGTACACATAAGCCAAGCACAGAAATCGAAACGGTGGCCAGTTGCGAGGTTATTCGGTTGATATCTTCATTGGAATCAATATAGATACTGCGTTTTTGCGCCTGCAGGCTACGATAAAAATATTCCATACGTGGTAACAAGGTAGCCAATACAGGTGTTATCTGGGAAATTTCCAGGTCATCATGATATTTTACCTTCTCAGTAGATGCCTGCAGTTCAGACAAAGTTTTCTCTTCGATTTTTCCTGTAAGAGAGGGGTGCTTCAGGCTTCCAATGAGGAGACGAGATTGCTCCACATAGTCAAATAGAAGTTCTTCTGCATCCTGCCCCTGACTATCCTGTAACAGGTTGCTTGTTTCCTGGAGGGAATGAATGGCTGCAATGCCAATGTGTAACTGATCAGTAGCGCTTGCCCATTCGCGTACCGTGTCATTCTGTTGATCGATATCCTGCAGGTAGGACATGGTCAGCAAAATGACAAACAGTATCGGAACGATGAGCATCATCGGTACCAGTATAACCTGGTATTTTAGTGGTATTGATCGCATGCTAAATATATTTGTCCGTTTTTACATGGTTAATCATAGCGTAATTTGAGCATATTCCACTGTGTAAAAGCACAGTGAAAGGAAAAAGTGAGGTGTTATAATCGGTATATTATGAAGATATAGCATTATTTGACAGGTGATTAAATGCAAGCAGTTCGTAACATCATATTACTGATATTTCTACTACCCGGCCTGGCATTGGCGCAACTACCCAGGGATCCCTACAAGTATTTCTTTAATGAAACCTGGGGGGATTTTTCAGAAGAACTTGCCAATGCTAAAAAGCAGGGAAAAATCGGAATCATGTTCTTTTTTGAAATGGATGAATGCCCATTTTGCCATTACATGAAAAAAATGTCCTCAATCAACCTGATATACAGGAGTATTTTCGTAAATATTTTTTAATGTTCCCAATTGATATTGAAGGGGACATTGAAATTGTAAACCTTAAAGGACAGACCACCACACAAAAAGATTTCGCCTTTAAGGAACATCGGGTGAGGGCTACCCCGGTGTTTATGTTTTATGATCTGAAAGGAAAAAAGATGCACCGTCATACCGGGAAGACATCTGGACCGGAGGAATTTCGATTAATGGGAGAATACCTGGTTAAGGGTATCTATAAAGAGATGTCTTTTGTACGTTATAAACGAAAAATCAGGAAAGAAAAGAAATAATAATGATCTTCAGGCATAAGGCTATTACGGCATGGGCACTTTCCATCATAACGTCTTTTATGATGGTACATGCTGTTGCTGAAGAAAATATTGAGATATTGCCAGAGCCATTTACTCTTGAGCAGGCGCTTGCTTTTGCTGATCGCCATCACCCCGTACTTGCCATAAGTGAATCACAACTCAAGCAGGCAGAGGCAGGGGTATTGCAAGCCGATGCAAGTGATGACGTGGATATTCGTATACAGGCCCTGGCACAGTGGATAGATCCCGCCGAAAAATCCCCGTATCAGGAGAGTGATAATCACAGGCTAAGCCTGTTAGTGGATAAGCCACTCTATGATTTTGGACTTCAGGATGCTCAAAAAGAACAGGCCAGTAAAAGTTTGCAGGCACAACAATACAATTATATTGATACAAGACAGAAGCGCCGCCTTGCTATTATGCGAAGATTTTTTGACGTGTTACTGGCAGATCTGAATTTTTATCGATACAACGAAGAAATGGCAACAGCCTTCGTGCGACTGGACAAATTACGTGATCGCCTGGAACTGGGGCAGGTGTCAGATCTGGAAGTACTTCAGCAGGATGTTGAGTACCAGAAGATGAGACGTTTACGACTGGCCAGTAGAAATAACCAGCGCTTGACTCGCAATGCACTGGCTTTAAGTTTGGGTAATCCGGCTCTTATTGCTGATAACCTGGCTAAACCAGAACTGTTGGCATTGACAAGAAAAATCCCTGAAGTAGAGGAATTACAGAAGCAGGCGCTGGAAAATAACCTGGCTATAAAATCTTTGCAATCCCGGTTACAGGCAGCAACCCAGGCTGTAGAGATGGCACGCAAGTCAGACAACGCGGTGATCAAAGGGCAACTGGAAGCGCACACCTATAGTCGTGAAACAGGTTCAACAGACACGTGGCGAGCTGGTGTACTACTCGAGGTACCGTTAAGCAAAGGCGGTAGAACAGATGCTGCAATCGCCAGGCGGAAAGGGGAGCTCTACGAGATTCAGTCAATACTCGAGAAAACTGAAATGGACATCCAGCAGCAGGTTTTACGTTTATGGCTTGATTTGGAATCTATGCAGGCCAAACGGGAAGAAATGATGGCGTTAACAGATTATAGCGAACTTTATCTTGATAAAAGCCGTGCACTCTATGAAATGGAAGTTCGCTCAACATTGGGTGATGCAATGATTACTGTTACAAAAGCACAGTATGAAGCATTAAAAGCAGATTTGGATATGGCCTATGCCTGGGCGAAGATGGATGCCCTGACCGGCAATATGATTAAAGAGCATTAGGACAGGTACTGTTATGAAAAAACAAATTCAACCTATAAGCCGAAAATTGTTGCTTTTTGTACTCTTGCTAATGAGCGCCGTGCTTCATGCGCAAACTCTTGAAGGGACGTTGAGCTGGGCAAACAGAACCGAGTTAAGTTCTGCAGTCAGTGGCATTATTACCAGAGTTGATGTAGTCGCAGGTCAAAAAGTAAAAAAAGATGATATTTTGACTCAACTTAGCCAGGCTTTTTTTGCTGCGCAATATAATAAGGCAAAAGCTGCCAGGGAAAGTGAAAAGGAAGAACTGGAAGAAGCAAAACGTGAACTTGATCGTGCCATTGAGCTTTATGAGCGTACCGTGCTTGCTGAACATGAATTACAAATCGCCAAAAACGGGCATAAAAAAGCCGTGGCAAATTATAAAAAGGCCCAGGAGGACTTTGTAAAAGCAAGAAATGATCTCGGTTTTAGTACTATAAAGGCCCCTTTTGATGCAGTAGTGATAAAAGTATTGCGAAAGAAAAACGAGATTGTAAATGCGAGTATAGAGGCACCGTTGATGGTTGTTATCGCGGAAGCAGGAAAAATGGTTGCTCAAACAAGTATCTCGCCATCTATGCTTTCTGATGTTAAAGCAGGACGAACAGCTAATGTCACTGTTGCTGATAAAACTTATACAGGGAAAGTTTTATCGGTAGGACTGGAATTTATACAGGGTACCAATCAATATCCACTGGAAGTCGAGTTTGAAACCGGTAGTAGCCAGTTAAGATCGGGAATGAAAGCAACAATTGATTTCTAGAACATGAGTTACTGTATAAAGTGTATTATCAAAGGAAGAGTACAAGGAGTGTTCTATCGAGATACCACACGTACCAGGGCTCGTGAACTTGGCCTGGCAGGACATGCTTACAACCTGATGAATGGTGATGTAGAAGTTGTTGCCTGCGGAAAAGAGGCTAAAGTGAAGCAATTACAGGAATGGTTATGGCAGGGGCCTGAGCATGCGGATGTGATTGATGTATTATGTGAAGAAGTGGATGGTGATGTGGAAGGAGGATTTGTCATTGGCTGATTAACCTGAATCAACACTCCGTAATACTCACGGCTAAGCCACCCAGCGACGTTTCTTTGTATTTCTCTGACATTTCCAGGCCGGTCTGTTTCATGGCGGCAATGCAGTTATCCAGTGGCATAAAATGCTCACCTGTTCCCTTCATTGCCAGTGAAGCAGCAGTGTAAGCCTTGATAGCACCAAAACCATTACGTTCTATACATGGCACCTGTACCAGGCCATTGACCGGGTCACAGGTCATACCCAGGTGATGTTCAAGTGCAATCTCAGCGGCATTTTCTATTTGTTGAGAAGAACCACCAAGCACCGCGCATAAACCAGCCGCGGCCATGGAAGAGGCTGAACCAACTTCACCCTGGCAACCTACTTCAGCACCTGAAATAGAGCTCTTGTGCTTGATGATGCCACCGATAGCGCTTGCCGTGAGAAGAAACTCCCTTACCTGTTCCTGGCTCCCTTTTTGATGATGTATAAAATAATAAAGCACAGCAGGTATAACACCAGCCGCACCATTGGTCGGTGCCGTGACTACCATGTGTCCGGCAGCATTTTCTTCATTGACTGCCATAGCATAAGCACAAAGCCAGTCATTAAGCGTGGTTGTATTATTATTTTCTTCAAGTTGTTGATAAAGGTCTTTTGCACGCCGCGGTATATCAAGACCACCAGGTAAAAGACCTTCTGACTTCAGTCCCTTTTGAATGCATTTACTCATTGATTCCCAGATACGATCAAGACCAGCATTAAGGTTATCTTCTGACATGTATTCAAGTTCATTAATACGTTTCATATCAGGAATAGATAATCCCGAGTCTCGCGACATCTCAAGCATGGAGCTGGCAGAGTCAAAGGCATAAGGGCAATTAAGCGCGTTCTTCATTTTAAGAGGCGCAACTAACTGGTTTATTTCGGATAGTTTGCTGATGAAGCCCCCGCCAATAGAAAAGTAAGTCTCTGACAGGAAAGTTTCTTTTGTGTCGGTAATCAGGTTAAAAATCATTCCGTTGGGATGTTCAGGCAGGGGTGCGCCTTTATCAAATATGATGTCATCAATAGCAGAAAACTGAATGTTCTTCTTGGTATTTATTGCGATGGATTTTTTATTCCAGGTATCTGTTATTAACGTCTCTATATCGTATGAAGCAACACCATCTGGAGTGTAACCGTGTAATCCCAGCGCTATTGCCCGATCAGTTGCATGCCCCTTACCTGTATATGCCAGGGAGCCTTTTAATATGCATTGGATATGGATGCTTTCTTTGAATTGAGCTTGTTGTGTGGATTGCCTGACATGATTAATGAAATCATTTGCTGCAATCATTGGACCAATGGTATGAGAACTGGAAGGACCAATACCAATTTTGAAGAGCTCCAGTGCGCTGATAAACATAAAAACCTTTAAATACTCTGTTTAATTTTAGGTGGGTATATCAATTACCTTGAAACTGGTGAGCTTATTAAAAATTATAAGGTTCAGTTTAAACGCTTGAAATAAATCTTTCTATTTTATTTGTAACGATTTTTCATCATGGATTGTTCAGGTCTTACCGTAGAGTTTTCTTAACTCGTCCTTGGCCTTTTCCAATACCCGTTTCTGATCCTTATCGAGATTTTTACCTGCACGGTTAATATAAAACACCAGCATGCTCATAGCAGAACGAAAGGGTGAGGATTTGCGTTGCTTGCTTTTGTCGGCTGACTTCTTTAAAGAACGTGCGATTTTAACCGGATCTTTCCAGGTAAATACGCCTTCTTCAAGCATCAGGGCATGACTTTCCCGGGTTACCCTGGCAGACCAGTTTTTTTGACTTTTGTCCTTATTCATTGAGTAATGAACATTTATGACAACGTGCTATTTTTTGAACCAGCGCCTGCTCAGTCGATCCAGTACCTTGTTACTGTACCTGTGACTTCTTAAACTACCGTTATAACGCTGCAGGGCCTCAACCAGATCGCCTTTTGATTTATCCAGGTAGTATTTTAGAATCGTGCAGCCCATCCGTAAGTTGGTCCTGATATCAAAAAGATTATCGTTCGGCCGACCAATTTCTTTTAGCCAGAATGGCATAACTTGCATCAGTCCAAGTGCACCAGCATTTGAAATGGCAAAATTATCAAAATAACTTTCCACTTCTATGACAGCCAACACCAGTTCTGGATGTACCTCGGCGCGTGTTGCTTCCAGGTGAATAAGTTTTAACAGGCGTAAACGTTTTTCAGTATCCGGTATAAAGCGTTCAAGCCGTGTGGACATATCCAGTAACCAGACCTCTGCATCAAAGCGGTCCCTGAAACTGTTACTGTCATTGACAGCCTTTATCAAAAGTTTTCGAAGTTCAGGATCCGGTTCTGTTAACTTGCTGGCAGATACAGGCTGATGGAGAGCAAAGACAAGCAGGATAAGCCCGATGACGATTTTGAATTGTCGGCCCTTAATATTCATTTTTCTTATGCAAGTATATCTTTAATAAAATTAATTATGTTATCCAGTGCAACATCCTGCTTGTCTGTATCTGTCCGACCTTTATATTCAACAACGTCTTTGTCGATACTACGGTCACCAATGACGATACGATGCGGTATGCCAATCAGTTCCATGTCCGAGAACATCACACCGGGTCGTTCTTTGCGGTCATCAACTATTACCTCAATACCTTCAGCCTGCATCGCCTGATAGATTTCTTCAACCTTCTCTTTAAGTTTAGGCGATTTATGCATGTTCATGGGTAAAATCACCACCTGGTACGGTGCAATGGACTCAGGCCAGATGATGCCATTTTCATCATGATTTTGCTCGATTGCAGCGGCAACCACGCGGGATACGCCGATACCATAGCAGCCCATGGTCATGGTAATGGATTGGCCGCTGTCGTTGAGTACGGTCGCTTTCATCGCTTCGCTGTACCTGGTGCCCAGCTGAAATATATGACCGACTTCAATGCCACGTTTAATATTCAGTTTACCTTTTCCATCCGGTGAAGGGTCGCCTTCTTTAACGTTACGAACATCAACCGGTTCAGGTTCATCCAGATCACGCCCCCAGTTTACACCGGTCAGATGTTTACCTTCTTCATTGGCGCCACAGACAAAATCCGCCAGGCGAGCTGCACCGTGATCAACCACCTTCCTGATTTCAAGACCGATTGGTCCTACAGAGCCGGGTTTACAGCCAGTACTTTTTATAACATCTTCCTCGCTGGCAAAAGTCAGAGGCGCGGTAATACCATCCAGTTTCTCCGCCTTGATAACATTCAACTCGTGATCACCGCGTAGTACAAACGCAATTAACTGGTTTTCTGCATCCCGCATCAATAAAGTTTTGATAGTTTGTTGCGGAGCAATATTCAGGAATTCGCAAACTTCCTCAATACTGTGTTGTCTGGGAGTATCAACCTTGCTCATTTGCTGGCTAGCTTCAGGACGACTACCTTCTGGCACTATGGCTTCTGCCAGTTCAACGTTGGATGCAAAATCACTGCTATCGCTGAAGGCGATATCATCTTCTCCTGAGTCAGCCAGTACATGGAATTCATGCGATAACGCCCCGCCAATGGAACCGGTATCGGCGAGCACCGGGCGATAATCCAGGCCGATGCGTTCAAATATGTTGCAATAGGTCTGATGCATGATGTGGTAAGTATCATTCAGTGATTCGTTATCCAGATGGTACGAGTAAGCATCTTTCATTAAAAATTCGCGAGCGCGCATGACGCCAAACCGTGGACGAATTTCATCACGGAACTTGGTCTGGATTTGATAGAAGTTACTGGGCAGTTGTTTATAGCTACGGATTTCATGGCGTATTAAATCTGTAATGACTTCTTCGTGGGTTGGGCCAAAGCAAAATTCACGGTTATGGCGGTCATTTATACGCAGTAATTCAGGACCATATTTTTCCCAGCGTCCAGATTCTTCCCACAGTTCAGCAGGCTGTACCGCGGGCATTAGAACTTCCTGCGCGCCGGCTTTGTTCATTTCTTCGCGGATAATGTTTTCCACTTTGCGGAGTACACGAAGCCCCATGGGTAACCAGGTATAAAGTCCCGAGGCCAGTTTGCGTATCATGCCAGCTCGTAGCATGAGTTGATGGCTAACGACTTCAGCGTCAGAGGGGACTTCTTTCAGGGTGGCGAGTAAGAGTTGCGATGCGCGCATAATTGTCCTTCGTTATTGTTACATTAGTCAATCTCACCATTTTATCGTTTGTTACTGGAGCTTGACTATAACGAGATGGCAATTCGACTAGTTTTTACGCTTTTTTTCCTCGTTAGATGGCATTACATTGGTATCCCGGTGGTACTCAATGGTTTCATAAGGAATGTTTCCGGCTGGTGGTGAGTTACTGAGAACAGGATTACCATTTTTGTCTGTCCATTTGTAGACGGTTGTGGTGTCAGGGGTAACCAGGTCTTCCGTCTGGTGTAGAACCTTTTTGCTTAACTGGGGATCCTGCCAGATATACAGGATAATTCCGGCCAGCACGGCGCTAATAATGATGATTGCTTTCTTCATAGGGTAAAAATGTCAGAAAGTTCCACCGTTCCAGCCCCACATGGCTCTTGGTGCATCGGCAAACTCAATGTAGATGCGGTCTTTTCGAATGCCAGTAGTATTTTCAATTAATGTACAGAGCGCCTGTGACAGCCCCTGGGTTTTACTTTCAGGCAGGCCGATGCTTTTCAATTCAAGGTAGGCAGTTGGCTCGGTGTTCCCGGCGAATGACATGGGCACAGGTGGTTCAATAGCCACCATCACGTAATTCTCCGGTTTGCCCAGTTCGCTGGCCA
>JARRJY010000024.1:0-18676 GCA_037388705.1 Gammaproteobacteria bacterium | reverse complement strand
CCTTCTTTTAACAACTCGATGACACCGCTTAAAACCGAGAAAGTATTTTCAATAAGAATAAACTTAGTCAGGGTAATAATAGGTGAAACCAGCCCCACGACCAGGAAGACTACAGTAATCAGTAAAAGTATTCTCAGTTGCAGAGTTTCCCTGGGAAAAGCCTGATTTAGGTTAATACCTGTTTTATCCATGCTGCTTATTCTGAAACCTTACCCCTTAATGCCTTTATCTTACCGCGCCGGCTTTTGCTGTCCAGTCGCTTTTGCTGTGAGGCCCTGGTAGGTTTGGTTAGTTTGCGTGATTTTTGTGTAACGGCAACGCTTTTAATGATTTGCTGTAATCGTTCAAGCGCATCATCACGGTTTTTTTGCTGTGTTCGGTAGCGTTGTGCCTTAATGGTAATAATACCTTCCTTGCTGATGCGTCGATCTTTAAGTTTTAACAGGCGTTGTTTATAAAAGTCAGGCAGTGAAGAAGATGTGATATCAAACTGTAAATGGATCGCCGTTGAAACCTTGTTCACATTCTGTCCGCCCGCCCCTTGTGCACGAATCGCCGAGAGTTCGATCTCCTCGTCAGGGATGGAAACATTCTGAGAAATTATCAGTGGCATCAATCTTGTTCTTCAGATAACAGCTTTATGGTTTTCGCGTTTAATATGAATTAGCTATACTAATATTAAATAAAGGTAACGGATAGTTTATTGATGAAACTTTATCTAATGCGTCATGGTCAGGCATCCAGTCCACAGGTTGATCCTCAACAGGGGTTAACCAACGAGGGCAGGGCAGAAATTGAAAAGCTGGCCAAACGGCTGCTCGGGCTGGATATTCAGTTTAAACAGGTATTTCACAGTGACAAGGCCCGCGCACAACAAACCGCGCAGATCATGGCAAACCATCTTGCGCCCAATGTAATACCACAAATGCACAGTGGTTTAAAACCCAATGATGATCCACAACGGCTATTGTCAGAGATTGAAAGCTGGCAGAAAGATACCCTGATTACCAGCCACCTGCCTTTCGTGCCCGGCTTGTTGGCCGAGCTAACCGGGGAAGCAGGTTTTCAGTCACAAGGTATGGGTTTCGCGCCTGGCACGGTCGTTTGCCTGAGCAGGCAAAATAATAACTGGCTGGTTGAATGGATAGAGTCGCCGTGAAAATAAAGGACCTGCAACGAATAAGTTACTATTCGCCAAAAGAAGAAAGACTCAATATCTCGTCCCATGTTATTGGCCTTTTCCTGAGTATTATTGCCCTGGTATTGCTGGTGGTTCGTGCCAACCAGCATAGAGACATGTTGCACCTGGTAAGCTTTATTGTTTTTGGCACAAGCCTGGTTATGTTGTATGCGGCATCCGTTACATACCACAGTGTCCTGAAACCAGATTTAAGAAGAAAACTTAGAATAGTCGATCATATATCCATATACGTGCTTATAGCCGGGAGCTATACTCCGTTTACGCTAGTTACCCTGAACGGCACAACGGGCTGGGTGATTTTTGGGGTTGCCTGGTCGATTGTGATATGTGGCATCATCCTTAAACTATTTTTCACCGGTAAATACAAACTCCTGTCAACACTATTATATGTAGCAATGGGCTGGATGGTGATTTTTGCTATAAAACCTCTAGTCAATAATTTGTCAGCGGGTGGTTTATCCTGGCTTGTTGCCGGTGGCCTGGCTTATACGGTTGGTGCGATTCTATACAGCATCAAGAAAATACAATTTAACCATGCCATCTTCCATGTGTTTGTCCTGGCAGGAAGTTTTTGTCACTTTATGGCAGTGTATTTTTACGTTTAGCGGTATACTTGCTGCTTTTCACAGACTAAAGTGTACTCATGAAACTCCTGATACGTAACCTGGCACGTACAACCACAGAAACAGAACTGCGGACATTGTTCGAAGCCTATGGCAACATCCAGTCCTGTACCATCGTAATAGATAATAAAACGGGTGTTTCCAAAGGATTTGGTTTTGTCGAGATGCCCAAAACAGGTGAAGCCAAGGCAGCAATGAAAAACCTCAATGGTCAGAATGTGGCTGGCAACAAGATCCGTGTAAAAAAAGCCGAGTCTAAATAGACCCGGTACAGCTACTTTGCATTATTGATGCGCTACTTAACTATCTTTCGTTAACTTAAGAAAACCACCCAGGCTGAGTAACAGTAATGATGCCGAGGCAATAATTGCTACCGGGTAGGACAGGTTGCCGGCCAGGTCCAGTTGACTATACTTGATAACCATGATCAATCCTTCCAGTACCAGCGCAGTACAGACCGCAGCAACAAAACGGGTAACTGAACGGCGTACCGTACTGTAAATATTATCCTGGTCATCATTCTCGCTGCTGTATTCCTTGCCAATACCAACACCGAGTTCAAATATCGCGATAGACACCACCGCAATATTGATTGTTTTTATCAAACCGTTAGTGAGTGATTCCCCTGTTGTAAAAGCATGACCGAACTCGTAAACGGCAAGCCCGGCAAGTGAAAGTGAAAGCAACAGGAACAGGTAGTAAAAAGTTTTCGCCATCACGTATTTAATATTATTTCCAAGTAATGAATGGTGGTGAAGGGTTTCTGTATAGGCATGCGTCATTGTTTTTTTCTCCCGTTATATTTATCAATTTATTAAGTAAAAACATCCATGTTAAGCAATAATGTTTTTAAATGACTGCGAACAATTTGATAGTTACATAGGAAGAAAGTTCAGACTTGGGGTTGGGAAATGTGTAAAGCTGTGATGATGTTCAAAAAAAGCAATAACTGGAAAAAATCATACTGGTTTTGTCTAATGATTCACAGAAAATAATTTCAGGGCTCAGGGTAAGTTGTCTATTGAATATACATGCACTGCGGTGCCCATTCCTGTATATTTTCAAAACTCGAGGTTCGGCATTCCCACTTAATGTCTCCCAGGTATGAACTGACGCTAGGTACAAGTCTAATCGTGCCACCATCAACACCGGATTTGGCATTATAGGTAAGGGTAATAACGCCATCACTACCTAGTTCAGCGCTGGTCAGGGCTTGCCGGGTAATTTGATAGGGAGCGGGGAGATTCGCTTCAGCATGTGATTCAGGCCATTCACCATGAGAGTTATAATATTCAGCTGCAGCTACTCTTAGCATACCAGTTACCGCCAGCCCCTCGGCGACAAATGCTGCCTGCATATGTGTTCTCACCTGTTTGCCGCGTAACAATTCAAAACCACCCAGTACTACTACAAGAACAGATACAACGATAATAATAAGCCTGATTGATGTTTTCATTTTTTCAATTCCTGGGATTATTAAGAGACGATGATCTCTTTTGTGATGTATGTATCCAGTTCCCTGCCAAAGGCTTCAACTTCATCAAGCAAGCGACTCTTGTCATTGTCCAGTTCTTCTTCTTTTCTGAGTTGCTCAATCTCAGCATAAAAACCTTCAAAGTTAAGGTGGCCGGAATCACCATTCACCAGGCGTGCACGGCAATGTTCCAGCCACTCGGCCTGTTCATCTGCGTTCAGTGTTTCCGGGTAATTGCGTGCACGGTAACGGAACAACATTTCAGGTAATCGTTTGTCATCAAAGGTCCATGTCTGTGTTCCCAGTTCATCTGGTGCGGTGTTACGAATAGTTTCCATCAGTCGCTTGTCGTTTTCTGAAAAGAAACCACCCCCGTAAATCATCAGGTCAGGATCTGTTTGTTTTTCATACTCGCGGGGCTCGAATATTTTTGCTACCTTCTGCTGAATGTCCTTGCGCGAGGCGAGTACTGCCTGGCGGTGTTTCATACTGGTCATCAAATCAATATTCAGGCGTTCCGAGGTATCTCCGGTTAGAGTAGACGTCGGCGCGATTACCGGACAACGGTTAACAATCAGTTGTTTTAGCGCCGGGCGTTGTTTACCTTCGGGTATTTCATCGTTTGGTGTATAGAGCAGATCACGTAGCTTGTTGGCTCCATGATCAAGCAGGACGGACGGGTCCTGGGCAAGGTCAAACACGATTATGCTGTTCTTGTTGGTTGGGTGCATGGCGATCGGCACCACCATGCGGGTATTACCATGGTCACTACCATACATGCCCGAGGTATGCAGTATCGGTGTCAATTCCTTCAGGTCAATATGTTTGAGTACTTCCTGCTTGCGACGTAACTTGTAGAGAAAATCGTATAGCTTGGGTTGTTTATCTTTAATTAATTTTGCAATCGCGATGGTGGCGTATACATCGGAAAGTGCGTCATGGGCATGTTCATGGCTAATACCATTGGCCACCGTCAGTTCTTCCAGTTTGAAACTACTACGTTCTACGTCTTCACGCATCGGCCAGACAATCCCTTCCGGGCGCAAATCACGACAGGCTCGTACCACGTCGATGATATCCCAGCGGCTGTTACCGTTTTGCCATTCACGGCCATAGGGATCAAACAGGTTACGGTAAAGGGTATTGCGCGTAACTTCGTCATCAAAACGCAGCGAGTTGTAACCCACGCCACAGGTACCTGGCTCAGACAGTTCTGCATAAATGCGCTGAATGAATTCAGCCTCCGCTAATCCTTGTTCCAGTGCCTGTTGTGGAGTAATACCGGTGATCAAGGATGAAATAGGATGCGGTAAATTATCAGGAGATGGACGACAGAAAATATTTAATGGTTCACCAATAATGTTCAATTCTTCATCAGTGCGGATACCGGCAAACTGCACCGGCCGGTCACGTTGTGGATCAATACCAAAGGTTTCGTAATCGTGCCAGTAAAGCGTGTTTTGAGTCATGAATTGATACCGTTATAATTTTAGAGAAAAGATAACATATAAATGGATGATGTTGTGTCAATTCGTGGTGGAATAACCTGATATATAACAATAAAAGTATTCTTGGTAAGACTAAAATAAATCCAGGAAAGAGTTACAGTATTTCTCTATTTGAATCATGTGCGGATCTTCCTCTAATCCTTTTATTACTCCATCATGCAGGGCAAACTTACGATCAACTTCAACAACACAGTCCCTGATAAATTTGTCAGTAAGTTTGCCATTTTTGTTAACCTCAAACCACAACAAAAGCTGAAATACACTTATTGTCATAAAACAATCTACCAGTACCTTATTAAGTGTATTGTTTGGCGCCAGGGGGAATCCCTTGTTCACAAAAGTAAGCTGGATAAACTTTCTAAGTAATGGAATGTATTGATGTTTGATTTGTTTATTAGCTTTCTTGCTATACTTTTTGACATGTGAATATATTTTTGTATAACTGGCAAAAGAACCATCACATCCCTTGATTTCTTTTATGAAATAATCTGATTCGTCTCCTAGGTATACCTGGTTTATATTATGTGATTCACAGAGTTCATAAATACTTTTCCAGAATGAGCCCGAAGTTACGGGATTTGGGCCAAGTTTCCCATGTTTAACGGCCTTTGAAATATCAGTTAAATAGGTATCAATATTTTGATTTAGTTCCTGCATTGTCTGGTCAGTAAACTGACCAGTCTGGATCATTTTTATGATATTGGCGAATACATCGGATACAAAAAACAGGGTGATGCCTAGTGGATATTTAGTTCTATCTATAATGGCAGTTAAAAACGTATCCAGTGAAAATAATAAATTACTATAGTCATTGACTGTTTGTTCATTCTTTTCGCCGGTGTCCAATACCGAAAATAATGGCTTATCACTACTGGAAAATAAAACACTATCGACAATAGCGGGACAGGAAAATAATGCACTATCATAATTCCGGTAATTATTGTGAAAGCTTACCCTTGGGAAAGTCCTGCAGGTTTCCGATAAATACTCATGACCTAGCTGTAACTGAATGCTGCATAATCCGTTTTCAAGAGCCGTGCAAACTTTATCATCAGACATTTTCAGTATTGGTGTACCATCATTAGAACTATCTACGTGGCTCATCAGTAGCTTTTTTGTTTTATCGTCTTTAGTAGCATCCCATTTTTCCAGCGTGTCTTTATCAATTACTATTTTGTCCCATTCATGGCAACAATCTCGCGGGCAGTCTGAACCAAGACAAGTAAAATTCTGTCTTGCAGATAATTCAAGGAACTGTTTTTTCATCTGACTTTTATATGTTTAAATAGTGAACAACACCTAGGATACTTACAGTATTAAGAAATATGGTTCATTTCTTTATAATTTGCACTTATTGTAATGCCCCGCCAGGCCTGGCGACAATGAATTTTGCAAAAGTCCTGACATTGATAACCTCCGCAATTTTAAAGCCGGAAGCTGCAAGTAACTGTTGCCATTCACTCAAGGTACGTTCTCGACCACTGGTACCAATCAGCATTTGCATATCAAAGAAAGCAGTAGTTGGGCTGGTCTTTATTTCTTCTGCCACGGTATCGGCAATCAATATATAAGGTTGCTTATCCATTAGCGCTGATCGCAGGTTTTTGAGTACAATTCCAGATTCAGCATCACTCAGGCTATGGAATATGGCAAAGAATACATAGAGATCATTGTCTGATATGGCTGCAGGCAGGCTTTCGAACATGTCGCCGCTCATAAAATCAATACGTGCAAGTAGTTTATCGGCAACTTTTCCTCGCCAGTAGGTGTTGGCCGCTTCAATAATCTGCGGCCTGTCAAACACAATGGCTTGCAGGGCAGGGTAGGATTTCAGGATAGAAATGGATTTACTGCCCTTGGAACCACCAACATCAATAATTCGATCAAAGGCTCCCCAGTTGAAATCCTCGAGATACGAAGTACCGGTGAGGCTTTCCACCGCATCCATCGCCTGTGAAAACAACAGGTCAAACTGTTTGTCCTGGTCCATGTAGGAAAACAGGTCAACACCGTGTACTTTGGTAAATGGAACACCGCCATCGTGCATACTTTTTTCCAGGGGTTCCATCCAGGGCTTGGTCATTTCCGGAGAATTATGCATGAGTATCATTGCACGTACGTTTTGCGGATTATCTTCCCGTAGAAATGCCGATGTTTTTGAGTTTGTGAAAACACGTGGTAAGACTTCAGTGAAAATATCTATTGATTGCAGCATGCGTAGCAAACGGTAAAGATGATCCTCATGCAAATGTAATGCTTCGGCTATTTCTTTGGTATTTTTTTGCCCATCTCCAATCACATCGGCAACACCAAGCTTTGTTGCGACAAACAAGGCGCGTGACTGCCAGAACACTGAACCAATTTGCATGAGCCTGAACGGTGGGGGCGTGGTTTTTGTGGGGATCTTCTGGAGTGCATTTGCGAAACGCATCATTTTTTCAAAGATCTTTACGCGGAATCTGTTGTAGGCCAGCTTTTTCATGTAACGGGCATCCACATTTCAAGTAACAACGGATTATGAATATATGATAATCATAGTCGATAACTGTGAGAAAAGATAAATTTTATAGTTCGTGATTTTGTTGTGCATTGCTTATCTTAAAGGGCGCAGCATGTTGTAGTCATATTCACGTTCAACCTTCACAACCTGAACATGGTAGGATTTGTACCATTTAGAACGTCCCAGTTCCTGGGCCTGTAGATGTTCAGGATCCTGCTTCCATGCTGTGATTTGCTCTTGGGTACCCCAGTAGGAAATCGTGATTTCCTGGTTTCTCTCGGTTACCGAGGTAATTGCAATACAGCCATATTTATTTTTAGCCAGTTCTCTCATGCGCGCAGCCGTATCAGAGTAGGACTGGTCAAGTTCATTAGTTTCGGCGCTGAATATTACGGCATACATTGTCATTATTAACCAGTGAATGGCCAAAGGCTTTGGTGAATCACCTGTCCTCTGGCTTGATGTCCCTCATCTCATCAGAAAAGGCCGTTATTTCATCCACGCTATAGCTGGTACGAACCCGTTTTGTCGTGGCAGGATCATGATGCAGGCTTACCCCCGGCCTGCGTTCTGTTTTTGGTCGTATTGGTCTGGGAGAAAATCCACCGCCACAGTTAGGGCAGACGTTTTTCAATACGGTTTTCACGCAATTCGAGCAAAACGTACATTCATAGGTACAGATACAGGCTTCGGTAGAATCGGGAGGAAGATCCCTGTCACATAATTCACAATTTGGTCTAAGTTCCAGCATGATGATTTTCTTACTCCTGGCTATTTCCCGGCCAGATAAACTCTACCCGTATACCACTGGGTTCGTAGCACATCATATGCCTTGCCGGTCCCGGTCCTAACTGTTCAGGGGCAAACTCGATGGTTATCCCGTTGCTGAGCAGTTTTTCATGCAGGTTATTTAACGTGGCCTCGCTTCCCACCTGGAAAGCGACGTGATGCAGACCAACATTTTTATTTTTATCAAACCGGGTTGCGGGTTGTTCCTTGTTTGCCCACAGGGTAACCATGATGTTGCCATCGCTAACGAAGATGGCAGGATAGTCATCTTTCCTTTTCACTTCATTCCATCCCAGCAGGGAAGTAAAAAAGTCCGCGCTTTCTTCAAGTTTTGAAACCGTTAACCCAACGTGGTGGGTGCCTTGCGTGACTGGTGTTGTCATAAATTCCCTTTTAAGTATAGTGGTGTCCAGGGACTGATAGTTTTCTAATAGCAGAAAAACATGGCTATCGTGCCCGGTTATTTATTCGGCTGACAAAAAACCAAGACGTTTGTCAGTTTTAGCCGGCGTGATTTCAAGTATTTCGGCAGTGACAATATTTTCCGCTACAAATGGATCATCATTCACCCGGTTTTGCAGATCTTCCAGTGAAATATTGTGTGCCATGATTCCACCGCCCTGGTTTGGCTGAAGGCTACCAACCATTAAGAAAATACCATCATCAAAGCCGCGTTTTATCCATGCATTGTGACCATCCATAAACTGGCCTGCCTGGGCTTTGTTATCAGAGAACTTAAGTAATACGATAAACATGGGTTCTAACCTCCCTATCAACCTTGTTGTTTGCTTTGCCAGGTATTCCTTATTATTAAATGCTTATAGGTGAACCATAGTTTAGCGCTTATTACCGCCAGAGACTATTTTCTTCAAACAAAATTCCAGCCTTCGCTAAAACAATAAACAACCAACTCCCTCGAAATAGTTGTCTGACATGAAAAATATGGCTCCTTGATCACATTTTTCTTTATTGTCCTTTACCTTGCCTGCCTTCTCTTTCTACGCATCGTTGAAAAGCGGGAAGGTGATTTTCAGATGAGGCTCGCTGCAGCTGTGTTAACACGGATTGAATATCCGGGTAACCTGCGGTAGCTTCAAGTAACCTGTCATACATCTCGGCATTTTCAATTTCTGCCTCAACCCCGGCCTGGCATGCTTCCAGGATCGTTGATGGAACTTGGATTCGTGTATCCCAGTTATCGTCAGGTACAGCAATACCGTATTTCTCAAACAGGGGTATCAGCGCTGTTACATGCCTGTTTTCAGCCTCCACGATATTAACGAAAGGACGGACTTCACCGAACTTGTTGATGATATGGCGATATGTTGCGCGTGCCTTGTATTCATCATTGATTGCTTCAATCAACGCGTTACTTATGGGTTTCAATATTTTTGACTCCAGCATAAACAGGTTAAGAGACCGGAACTTTTTAAACATGGTTAATCAATTATTTTATCTGTGGGTAAGATAGCTCTTTAACTTAATTGATATAAAAGTCGACATTAATTTCACCTTGGTTGTCGTTAGTTGCGCTAAATACTGTCATGGCATTGATATCAATAAAATAAATGTCATTTATTTTCTGGTATTTTCCTTTTTCAATAGAATTTTTCAATGCCCTGGTGTTTATTAACCAGTTACCGAACTCCATAGACAAATCCAGAGTTTTTTGTAGAAATTGTGCCTCGGTATAGGCTTGTTTGGTTCTAAGCTCAATAGCCATCCCCAGGTGAACACAGCCACCACCTTTAATAATAATTTTTTCGTTATTTCTATTTACAATGAGCGTTTTACCATCGGGCTCAATTTTTGCGTGGCTATTTTTCATGCTGTATTTTGTTATAAACTTTATATACGTAGTTTCATCAAAAATACACTCCTCTTCTGCATAGGCAGAGAGAGGAAAAATAAGAAGCAGGATGGGTAATAACTTCATTATAGTTAGTAGTTGAGCTTGGGGTGGTGGTTTGAACCGATTATTTTTTAATAAGACTTATCACGAACAACAGGGCAATAGCTCCAATAGTGGAAGTTACTAGAGAACCAATAAATCCGCCAGCGCTTACACCAAGTAAACCAAACAGGAACCCGCCTATGATGGCACCGATAATGCCAACAACAATATTTACCGGGATGCCAAACCCTTTGCCTTTCATTATTTTACCGGCAAGCCAGCCAGCAAGTGCGCCAATGACCAAAACCATAATAAGACTATTTGTATCCATGATTTCTCCAGTTTGAATTTTTTAGATTTAGTATATTTACCAGTTTATCGAAGGGGGTCACCCAGACACCGGTATCCTTTCGAGCATGCGTAACTTTCCTTGAATTATCATCAGTACTGATTAATTTCTCAGGCAGGGGAATTCTACAAAGAAAGTGCTCCCCTCTCCTGGGGCGCTGTGAACGCCAATGCTTCCATCCATGAGTTCAACCAGATTCTTGCTTAATGAGAGACCAATTCCAGCACCTTTAATTGTATCGCGGTCGTGGCCTAACCGTTCAAAAGGAATGAAGAGTTTTTGCAGTTTGTCCCCGGGGATTCCTTTACCGGTGTCCTGAATTGAAACGCGGATTTTATTGTTATCAGACAAATTTGAACCAACAAATACTTTACCTCCCTCGGAATTGTATTTTACTGCATTGGAGAGGAGATTGAGAAATATTTGTTTTATACGTAGCCTGTCACCTTCTATAACACAATCAATACTATCAGGCAGGTTATTCACTAATTGGATGTCGCGTTGTTTTGCCTGGGCTTCCATTAGGGCAAGTGACTCGTTAACCAGGTTGTTAATGTTAATTTCCTCGATATTGAGTTTCAGCTTGCCTTTTTCGATCTTGGACAGATCCAGTATTTCATCGATTAATTCCATTAGATGTTGGCTGGCTTTCAGTATCTCGGCGATGGAATCTTTATGTTCTGTCTGTAACTTATCATCAAGTTCCATTAACTGACCAAAACCCATAATGGCATTCATCGGGGTACGTAGCTCATGACTCATACTCGAAAGGAATTCAGATTTTGCCTTGTTGGCTTTTTCAAGCTCCTTGGTTCGCTCATAGACATGTTCTTCCAGTTGAAGATTTATGTTATTTAGCCTGGTTTGATTTTCGCTGAGGATATCCTGCTGTTGCTTAAACAGGGTAAAGAAGTAAAGTAGCACAACCAGGTAGGCGGCGAGACGCAGGATATGCCACCACCACCAGCCGGCATCCCATATAACAGATATTTCAAACAACAGCCCTGCAATGCCAAATAGTAAACAGTGATTTGCAAAAACTACCTCTTTTATCGGTCCGACTCCAAAATCGCCTCTCCAGTTTTTGCTAAGGTTAAGATGAACAAAAAATGCTGTTCCAGCGAGAAAGCCAATACCACCAGCAATGTTTAAAAATTTGGCCAAGGTACTGAAATTACCTTCAATAACCATCACAGGTAACATGCCAGGAATCGTTATTGATATAATGCTGATAACTAGTGCAATGGCGATAAATGAGGTAAGTAAAATTTTCTGACGTTTCTCAGTTAACCAGTTTCTTGGTAGCCAGATGGCAGCAAAGGTAAGCCCGCCGATAAAGGTTGCAATACTATGTAACCACACGAAGCTCACGCCCGCATGTAGTACAGCATGAAAGCCATCCAGTATACCCATGCTGGTTAAAGCACAGACGACCCAGATGTAGTAGCGTGGCAGATGTCTTTTGTTCACCATCAATAACATCAGGGTAGAGATGGTCAATGCACTCAAAGCACCGACACTTTCAAGCATTGAATGAAATGGATAGTGAGTCCAGCGCCAGTGCGGAAAAATTATTGCAAATGTATATCCAAGCAGCATTGGCAATATGGAACTTAGAATCATGCTATGCCATAGCTTGTGGTTTTTTAGCACATCAAACAGCCTCTTTCGGGGTTAAATGGTTCTGGTATATTAAATTTAGCAGTTTTATTACTCTGGACATGTGCTAATCGATAAAAATGAAAATTTATTATTGTTGCCTGACAACTTCCACAACAGTTTGCGCTAACCGAGTCAAATCCTCATCACTGATCACAAATGGCGGCATCAAGTATACCAGCTTGCCAAACGGGCGTACCCAGACACCGGCGTCGACAAATGCCTCGGTGATGGCTTTCATATCTACGGGGTGTTTCATTTCAATCACGCCGATGGCACCGAAAGTGCGTACTTCCCGGACGTTACTGAATTCATGCGCGGGGATAAGCTGTTTTGCCAGGATTGCCTGGATACGCTCGATTTGTTTTTGCCAGTCCGAGTCCAGTAATAAATTAATACTGGTAAGTGCCGCGGTGCAGGCCAGCGGGTTGGCCATGAAGGTGGGGCCGTGCATAAAGACACCGGGTTCACCGTGATCAATAGTATCGGCAACGTCTTTGGTTGTGACCGTGGCAGCCATTGTCATGTAACCACCGGTTAAGGCCTTGCCTATGCACATGATGTCAGGAACGATATCCGCATGTTCACAGGCGAACAGTTTGCCGGTACGGCCAAAGCCGGTGGCAATTTCATCGGCTATCAGTAGCACGTCATACTTGTCACACAGTTCCCGGGCACGTTTTAAAAATTGCGCGGAATAAAACCACATTCCACCGGCACCCTGTACCACAGGTTCCAGGATCAATGCGGCCACGTCATCGTTACCATGCATGGCCGCTTCCAGCTCGATAATGTTCTGCTCTTTACAGGGACCACCGAAACGACATTGCGGTTGATCTATAAAGATTTGTTTTGGTAATACATCTTTAAACAGGCTGTGCATGCCGGTGTCCGGGTCACACACTGACATGGCACCGAAGGTATCACCGTGATAACCGTGGCGCAGCGAAATAAATTTTTGTCGTTGTGGTTCACCTTTGCTGTGCCAGTACTGGATGGCCATTTTCATGGCGACTTCCACTGATACTGATCCGGAGTCTGAGTAGAACACGTGCTGCAACGCTTCCGGGGTAATCTCCACCAGTTTTTGCGTAAGCTTGATGGCGGGTTCATGTGTTAGTCCACCAAACATCACGTGCGACATTTTTTCCAGTTGTTCATTTAAGGCTTTATTCATGACCGGGTGGTTATAACCATGTATCACGCACCACCATGATGACATGCCATCAATCAATTCGCGACCATCGGCCAGTGTTAAACGTACCCCGCTGGCCGATGCTACCTCGTAGACGGGTAAACCTGAATGCATGGCCGAGTAGGGATGCCAGATATTGTTTTGGTCGATATCTTTGTTACTCATGGTGACTACTGCTTAATGTTTTTCGACATAACCACCGTATAAACGCTGGTAAAGTCCCTTGCTTTGAATAAGATCTTCGTGGATACCTTCTTCGATGATATGACCATCTTCAAACACGTAAACACGATCGGCCTGTCGTACGGCGCTTAAACGGTGTGCGACAATAATGGTGGTGCGATTTTTTAAAAAACCACGCAACGCTTCATGAAGGTGTTGCTCGGTTTCAGTATCCAGCGATGATGTAGCTTCATCAAGAATTACCACTTTTGGATCAGTTAATACCATGCGAGCAATGGCCAGGCGTTGTTGTTGACCCCCGGAGACACGAACACCATGTTGACCGATGATGGTAT
This sequence comes from Gammaproteobacteria bacterium, assembly GCA_037388705.1. Classification (GTDB taxonomy): domain Bacteria; phylum Pseudomonadota; class Gammaproteobacteria; order UBA6429; family Thiohalophilaceae; genus JARRJY01. The sequence continues at coordinate 4,966 of JARRJY010000024.1, read as the reverse complement.
CCAGTTGTTGCGGCATTTCTTCCACCACGTCTTTGAGTTGTGCCACCTCCAGTGCCTGCCAGAGTTTTTCATCAACCATGTCGTCACCCAGTGTCAGGTTGTTACGCACGGTATCGTTGAACATGGCCGGATGTTGCAACACGGTAGCGACATGATCACGCACTACATCAAGACCGATCTCGGTTACCGGTATACCATCAAAATACAACATGCCTTCCTGGGGAGGGTACAGACCGATCAGTACCTGTACCAGTGTTGATTTACCGCCACCACTGGCACCGACCAGCGCGACTTTTTCACCGGGTTTAATTTCCAGGTTAACATTTTTCAGTATCGGCTCGGTTTCTTCGTCGCTTGAATAACGGAAGCAAATATTTTCGACTTTTATACCCACGGTATTTTTATCTTTAAAAGGATTTTTCAGGTGTGGGTACTCCGGTTCCCTGTGCAGTTCCAGCAAACCGTTAACGCGATTTAACGCGGCCTTGGCACCGTACAAACTGTATTGAATGTTAAGCACTTCCTGCACTGGCCCCATCATGAACCACAGGTAGCCGAATACGGCCATCATTTGACCGATAGTCAGGTCAGAAAACAGCACCATAAACATGCTGGTAGCACGAAAGCATTCAAAACCAACGAGGAAGATACCCATGGAAAAACGGTTTGCCGCATCAGATTTCCACGCGTAACTGGCAGAATGCTTCTTGATGCCACGGGCTTTTTCGATGACACGTGACAGGTAATGTTGTTCACGGTTGGCGGCACGAATTTGCTGAATGCCATCCAGGGTCTCAACCAGTGCCTGCTGGAACAGTTCAAAGGCACTGTTTTCTCTTTTCTTTAAAACCTTGACCTTTTTACCCAGCACAACAGTGAAATAAATGACCAGCGGGTTGATGAACAGGATAAACAGGGCCAGTTGCCAGTGTATTATTAATAGAATAACTGTGATGCCGACCAGGCTGAGTGCCGCGACCAGTGTTTTGCTGATGGACTGGCCGATAAAATCATCAATGGCATTGAGATCCGTGACAAACCGTGATGATACCGCACCACTACCGAGGGTCTCGTATTCCGCCATGGAGATGAGTTGCAGGCGTGTTAGCAGGTTGCGGCGAATGCGGTACACCACGTCCTTGGCAACAATAGTGAACTGGCGGGTTTGCAGTACGGATAACAACAAGGAGGTGATGCGCAGGCTGATGGTACACACCAATATAAATAGTATATATAGCACCGGCCCATGCCAGCTTTGCGGGAACAGGGTCTGGCTAATACTTACCAGGTTACCAGGTTGATGTAACAGAACTTCATCGACCAGCAAGGGCATTAGCAAAGGAATCGGCACCATTGCAAGGGCCGCCAGTATGGCGATGACGTTGGCAAATACCAGTTCACGCTTGTGCTCCAGAACAATACTAAGGATATAAGGCCATTCATATTGATCTGGCGTGGTGTACCGGGTTAGTTGCTTACTGGTCATATTTCACATGAATAATATCGTAATGCACCGGGCCGTTAGGCGTTTCGACCATAACTTCATCATCAAGGTGTTTTTTCAACAGGGCTTTGGCCATGGGGGAATCAATACTAATATATCCTTTACTGCTGTCAATTTCATCAGGCCCGACAATTCGATAGCGAAAAGTTTCACCATCCTCGTTTTCCAGTTCCACCCATGCACCAAAAAACACCTGCTCGGGATTATCGGGTACCGTATCTACCGCTTTTAGATCTGGCAGACGTTTTTGCAGGTAGCGAATACGGCTGTCGATTTCGCGCAGTTCTTTCTTGCGGTAAATGTACTCGGCGTTTTCCGAGCGATCACCCTCTGCCGCGGCAGCCTTTAAATGCATGGTGACATCAGCACGACGTACCCATAGCTGTTTAAGTTCAGCCTGTAACGCCTCGTAACCTTGTTTTGTAATATAAGGTGTTTTGGGTGGTTGTGGTGCGCGGTATCTGCCCATGGGACTCTGTTGAAATAAATAATATATAAAGTATACCACTGCCAAATGGTTACAGCGAAGCAGCGTAATTTGTTTATAATTCATTTATGGATTTGATTGATAGCCACTGTCATATTGATGTTGCCGATTTTGATGCCGATCGCGATGAAGTATTGTCGCGTTGTCGCCAGCAGGGTATTCATAGCTTGATTGTACCGGCCATTGGTGTTGCTGGTTGGGACAAACTATTGTCATTGTGTGATAAAGAACAGGGACTTTATCCCGCCCTTGGTCTGCACCCGGTGTTTCTTGATCAGCACCAGCAAGGCGACGTGGAGAAACTGGAAGCAAAACTTGCGACCACCGAAGTGGTAGCCGTGGGTGAAATCGGCCTGGACTTTTATATAAAGGAACTGGACAGGGATGAACAGATGCAATTTTTCGAAGCGCAACTGGCTATTGCTGCGAACCTGGACTTGCCTGTTATTTTGCACGTGCGAAAAGCGCACGAAGATGTGCTGGCAAGTTTAAAAAAATATAAAGTAAAAGGTGGCGTGTCCCACGCGTTTAACGGTAGCCTGCAACAGGCACAACAATACCTGGACATGGGTTTTAAACTGGGTTTTGGTGGCACAATGACTTATAAAGGCTCACATAAAATTCATCAACTGGCCAGGCAACTACCACTGGAAGCCATTGTGCTGGAGACTGATGCCCCGGACATGGTGGTGGCCAGTCACCGTGGTGAACGTAACAGCCCTGAATATTTAGTTGAATCACTAAAGGCACTGGCACAATTGCGTGATGAAGATATTAATACGGTTGCGGCACAAACCACGGCAAATGCCCGTGAAGTATTTGGTTTGGATTCTTAAGATGAATACAAAAGATTACGATACCCGTTTTGCCGGTATTCAACGTTTATACGGCGATCATGCTTACCAGTTACTGGGACATTTGCATATTTGTGTTATTGGCATAGGTGGTGTCGGTTCATGGGCAGTAGAAGCGCTGGCACGTTCTGGTATCGGCCAGATCACCATGATTGATTATGATGAAGTGGCATTATCCAATACCAACCGTCAACTGCATACCTTAACCAGTAGCGTCAATGAAAAGAAAGCGACAGTAATGGCGCAGCGAATTGAAGAAATAAACCCGGGCTGTAAGGTCAATATCATTGATGACTTTATTAACATGGATAACCTGGCCGATTATCTTGACCGTGGTTATGACTACGTTATCGATGCTATAGACAGCATTAAATTCAAAGCAGCAATAATTTATTACTGCAAGCGGAATAAAATCCCGGTGGTTACGACCGGGGGTGCCGGTGGTTTAAGTGAACCGACCATGATTAAAGTGGCTGACCTGGCCAAGACCTACAATGATCCGTTAGCGGCCAAGGTGCGTGCCAAGTTGCGCGAAGAATATAACTACACGCGTAACACCAAAAAGAATTTTGGCATCGAATGCGTGTTTTCCAGCCAGCAACCGGTTTACCCGAAAGAAGATGGTACCGTGAGCCATGAAAAACCCGGTATTCATGGTGTATCACTGGATTGTCGTTTTGGGTATGGAGCGATTACCTTTGTTACCGCTACATTTGGTTTCGTGGCGGTGTCACGTGCTATTCATAAGTTGTTGAAAAAGCGCGCGGCAAAATAAAACATGGACATGGCATATTACAAGCAGAAACTGCTTAACCTGCAGGCCGAGTTACAGCTGGCTGATGAGTCCAGCAAGGAAGCGGCTTCAACCGTTGCACTGGATCAAACACGGGTAGGTCGCTTATCCAGAATGGATGCGCTACAAGGCCAGGCGATGAGCAAGGCGACCCGGCAACGCAGGGAATTAGAGTTACAGCGTATCGCCGTAGCATTAAAACACATTGAAAGTGGTGATTACGGTTATTGCATGGAATGTGGTGAAGAGATTGCACCAGCCCGGCTGGACATTGATCCTGCTACACCCTTATGTATAAATTGTGCCAGTAAACGGGATATTTAATCAGTGGATGTATTAACCCAGGGTCTGCTTGGTGCTACGGTAGCGCAAAGTGGTTCCCGACAGGCTGAAACAAAAATTGCAACCCTTACCGGGTTTCTTGCCGGCTTGCTGGCCGATGCCGATGTGCTTATTCGCTCGGCAAAAGATGCCTTGTATACAATTGAATACCATCGTCACTTTACCCACTCATTAATTTTTATTCCTGCTGGTGCATTGATCGCGGCCATACTGTTATGGCCGTTCATGAAAAAACGCCTGGCATTTACGCGATTATATTTTTATTGCCTGTTGGGTTATTTGTTAAGTGGCACGCTGGATGCTTTTACAAGTTTCGGCACATATTTATACTGGCCATTTTCCAACGAGCGGGTTGCCTGGCACCTGGTATCGATTGTTGATCCGGTTATAACACTGCTCCTGTTGTTGTCTGTAGTAATCGGTTTAAAGAAGCAAACAGCATATGCCGGACGTATCGGCCTGGCACTGTGTGGTGCATACCTGTTCGTGAATGCCTGGCAATTGCAGCGTGTGGAAAATTTTGTTGAGGACATTGCACAGCAACGTGGCCACACCATGCAGGATATCGTAGTGAAACCCAGTCTTGGCAATAATATTCTGTGGCGTTCGACCTATATCGCTAATGACAAAATTTATGTTGATGCGGTACGTGCAGGTATATCTGCAGTAAAACATTACCCGGGTGGCGAGATAAAGCTATTGCAACAGGATGAGCTCAGGGAGAAATTTCCTGCTGATAGCGTGTTATTTAATGATATTCAGCGGTTTACATATTTTTCCGATGACTACATTGCCTGGTACCCAGGTAGAGAAAATGTTATCGGCGATGTACGCTACGCGTTATTACCGGACAGTATTGAGCCACTCTGGGGTATTGAAATTGATGCAGATCAAAGTGATCAGCATGCCCGTTTCGTAACATTTCGGGATAACTCAAAAATCAAACGTGATCGTTTCTGGAGTATGCTGAAAGGCGATGATGTTTT
>JARRJY010000023.1:11415-45077 GCA_037388705.1 Gammaproteobacteria bacterium | reverse complement strand
TGATATTGAGATCACCATGGAGGCCAACCCCGGTACCGCTGAACAGCAAAAGTTTAACGAGTTTCGTTCCGCTGGAATTAACCGTTTGTCCATTGGCATTCAAAGTTTCAATAACGAACATTTACAAAAGCTGGGGCGTATACATGATCGAACTGAGGCGACAAAAGCTGCCGAAATGGCGCATCACGCTGGCTTTGAAAACTTTAACCTTGATTTGATGTTTGCCTTGCCCGGGCAAAACATCAAGCAAGCTATTGAAGATATCAATACCGCTATCGCACTGGAGCCCTCCCATATTTCCTATTACCAGTTAACCATTGAGCCCAATACCTGGTTTCATCATCACCCTCCAGTAACACCTGATGAAGAACTCAGCTGGCAGATACAGGAGCAATGCCAGGCTATACTAGGTGAGCATGGATATACTCAATATGAAGTATCTGCTTACTGCAAAGAGAAAAAACACTGCCAACATAATCTAAACTACTGGCAGTTTGGTGATTACCTGGGAATCGGCGCCGGCGCCCATGATAAGATCACACATCCGCATCAACAACAGATCGAGCGCAAATGGAAAACCAGACAACCACAGCAATACCTTAGTGACATTAATACAGGTAATGCTGTTCAGGGAAGGCGAATACTTGGGCGCAAAGATGCCAGCCTGGAGTTTATGATGAATGCACTTCGACTAACGGATGGTTTTGAAAGCGATCTTTTTTCTCAACATACTGGTCTGGTTATTAATAGTATAGAAAAACCACTACGCCAGGCAGAAGAAAAGGACTGGCTTGAATGGCAAACACACTGGATAAAACCAACCGAAACCGGTAAACAATATTTAAATGACCTGGTGGCATTATTTCTACCGGAGTAAACAATGTCCGATAATAAACCTTACGTTCCTGTTTCCTGTGCTTTTCATTCCGAATTTGAATTACTTGTTATGCATAACACCCGCATCAGAATACAATGGCATGATGAACATGGCACTGAACATATTGCTATTGTTAAGCCAAATGACTTGAAAACTAACTCAGGTGAAGAATTTTTACTGGTTGCTGATGAGAACAACCGACCACACAAGATCCGACTGGAACGAATTATTTCCTATCAAGAAGTCTGATTATGAAAACACACACAGAATATATACATAGCAAGTCATATAAAACCAAGGATGGTTCTGAAATTCGTGAATTATTTCACCCGGATCTTCATGGCAATAAAAATCAGAGCCTGGCGGAAGCGACTGTACCTGTTAACGGCAAGACACTTTTGCACTTACATAAAACAAGTGAAGAAATTTATCATGTCATACAGGGAAATGGATTGATGACGCTAGGGGATGAGCAATTCAGGATTAAACCGGGTGACACTGTGTGTATTGCACCCAACACCCCTCATTGCGTGGAAAATGCCAGCAACACTGAACTGAAAATCTTGTGCAGTTGCAGCCCTGCTTATCAACATGATGATACTGAATTAATCAGTTAGCCTAACTGGTACAGGACACCGGGCTACGTAAACAACTTTTTATCTGGTGGTTTACCTGTTCCATATCATAAGGTTTGGAAACAAAGCCACAGGCGCCGAATGTCAGCACATCATTGGCGGTTTCATCATCATCAAATGAAGTAACCACAATGACAGGTATATCCGTTAAATTCTGGTTGGACTTTACTTTTTCAAGAAAAGTAAAACCATTCATGACCGGCATATTGAGATCGAGCAACACCAGGTCAACCGGTTTCTTGCTCATCAACATCAGACCTTCCTGGCCATCTCCCGCCATCTCAATTTTATAACCCTGCTTTTCCAGGCGATAGCGGAGAATTTCCCGGTTCTCTTCAACATCATCGATTACCAGTAATGTTTGACCAGACATCTGCATTTCACCACCTATACCTTTTTATAGAACAGTTAGTCTTTGAATTAAGTGATACTTAAGGTATCGACCGGTAACGGTAAAACTTAAAGAAAACGATAAAAATGTGGGTTTTTCGGCCTGTTACTTAGGCCATTTGACGAAAAGAAAAATCTATTGAAAATCATCATGTTATCAGCGCCTGCAGAAGACGCACTATTCGTAACTGCTGGATGTGTAAACTAAATTCTTTAACTGTGAACATCATCACATGAGAATTTTTTTGAGCTAATTTTGTTTTCTCCCAGGCATGCAGATAAACACACCTGTTTGTCAGGGATAGACCATGCGGAAATTATGTTCAGCTAAATACATTCTCTAACACGTCGGGAACATTGGGCCTGCCATTTTCTGCTAACGATGTCCCGATCACCTTGCCGGTTAGCATTAGCTTGTCGTCATGCTGCCTGTGAATGTTCTGCCTGAAGGCAAACTTTACCCGCGATTCCCTCTCCATTTGCACGGTGACATAAAAATTGTCTCCACTCATTAATGGTTGCTTATAATCGAGTTCGATTCTCACCACCACCAGGTTAATTCCCTGTTTTGCCAGCTCAGTAAAATTAACGCCGACATTTTTGAGATATTCATGGCGCGCGTGTTCAAGATAATTCTGGTAAACCGCGTTATTCACTATACCCTGAATATCACATTCATAATCTCTGACAGACATTAAAACCTGGTATGGTTTATTTTCCATTTCCTTTCCTGGATCGACACGTATAATCTGAACGAATAAATATTGTTACATAGATTTTATTATGCGTATAGGAATTGACCTGGGCGGAACCAAGATCGAAGGCATCGCGCTTGATGACAACGGCGAAGAACTTGTTCGCTATCGTGTTAACACGCCTCAACATGATTACACGGCTACCCTGAACACCATTATTAACCTGGTCAACCAGATTGAAGATGAAACGCGGCAAAGTGGCAGTGTTGGTATTGGCATACCCGGTGCTATTTCACCTGCCACTTCGTTGGTAAAAAATGCCAATTCAACCTGGCTCATTGGCAAACCTCTCGACAAGGACCTGGCAGAAAAACTTGGTAAGCCGGTACGTATTGCCAATGATGCCAACTGTTTTGTCATGTCTGAAGCAACGGATGGCGCCGGCAAGGATGCAGAAATTGTATTTGGTGTCATTATCGGTACCGGTACCGGTGGTGGGATAACGATAAACAGGCAGCTGGTTGTAGGTAGTAATGCCATTGCGGGAGAATGGGGTCATAACCCCTTACCCTGGCCAGGGCCTTCAGAACTACCCGGTCAGGATTGTTATTGTGGCAAACAGGGCTGTATTGAAACTTTTCTTTCCGGACCCGGGTTCGCACGCTGGTTTGCCCACGAGTTTAATACTCATGCAGAGAAACCACTCTCTGCACCAGACATTGTTTACCTGGCTGAGCAGGGGAACCAAGCAGCTGAACAGGCATTGGAGCAATATGAAGATCGTATGGCACGCGCATTATCCTCGGTCATTAATATAATTGATCCACACGTGATTGTACTGGGTGGCGGCATGTCAAATATTCAGCGGTTATACGAAAACGTCCCCAGAATATGGGGACGTTATATTTTCTCAGATACCGTGCACACCCGTCTGTTAGCCAATGTACATGGCGATTCCAGCGGCGTGCGGGGCGCCGCCTGGCTTTGGGACTAGCTTTGTTGTTTACAGCTGCTGAACCCTATTACTGAATACAACGGACACCAGCTGAACAATCCGGTCAACAGGGGAATCAGACCTATCCAGCCCCACTGAGTTTTGGGCCCGACAAATACCAGGCTGACTAAAACTACACCCACAATAATTCGAATAACCTTATCTGCACCACCAACATTCGTTTTCATATTTCCTCCGACATAAATTCTTACAGATAAAAGAATAGTACAAACTGGCCACTTAAAAACCTTGCGCTGGATCAATGTTAGTTCAAATTAGGTCTGAAATGAATATTCCAGTATTTCACAGTTCTCGAAATGTAAATCGAGCATTTGTTCATCAGTTAATGACTCAAAATAGGCTTTTACTACACGCAAGGTTTCTTCATGTGCAACCACCAACGTTCTCTGTGATTTATCCTGCCTTAAAGTATCAATAAATTTTACTATACGCTGCTTATGTTCCAGCAGTGACTCACCCCCATTAAATTTAAGATGTAATCGATCCGGCGCAATCGCGGCAAAATAATCTGAGACCGGTTTACTTTCAAAACCGGAATGAATATCGATTATCTCGTCTTTTTTGATGATTGGTACCTGGTGATATTGATTGACAATTTCCGCGGTCTGACGCGTGCGTGGCAGAGGTGAAACCAGGATTTGTTGTAGTGGAATATCTTTTAGTTGTTCGGCTGCCTGCCTGGTTTGCTGCAAACCCTGTTCAGTGAGTAACACCTCTTTTGCCGGGTCATCATTACACAACCCCAGCAGGTTATAATCGGTCTGCCCATGACGCATAAACCAGATAAAGTGTGCATTCTTCATTTAAAAAACAGAAAATAAATCACAGCTAACGGACCAAAAACTATACCCGCTGCCCCCCATGTAACCGGGTTTCCGCCTTTACTCTTTGCCAGGATATGACACGCCACAGCCGATATAAGCAATAGGCTAATTAACAGGATAAAAGGCATAGATAATCCCCTCAGGGTATTTTTCTAAAAATTAAATCCCAGACACCATGCCCCAACCGCTGACCGCGTTGTTCAAACTTGGTTAACGGACGGTATTCCGGGCGCTCAATAAATTTCCCTTGTCCCGCGGTATTTTCAAAACCCTCGGCATGACTCATGACTAGCATCATGTGCTCGGCATAATCCCGCCAGTCGGTTGCCATGTGAAAAATACCGTTGTCTTTTAGTTTTTTCCTTAAAAGTTGCACAAAAGCATGTTGTACTATCCTGCGTTTATGATGTTTTTTCTTATGCCAGGGATCAGCAAAGAATAAATAAACCGCATCCAGCGAATCATCGGCAATATTATTTTCCAGTACCTCAACGGCGTCATCACACATCACGCGAATATTTGTAATGCTATCCCTCTCGATTTGTAATAAAAGGTTACCTACTCCCGGGCGATGCACCTCAATGCCGAGGTAATCATTTTCCGGGTGAGTTTTTGCCATCTCCGCCAGTGACGTGCCGGTACCGAACCCTATTTCGAGAATTTTTGGTGCATTACGACCAAACTTCTCGTTCAGATCAAACACACTTTCATTACGGGTAAAACCGTATCTTGGAAACAATTCATCTAGTGCGCGCTGCTGCCCCCTGGTCAGGCGACCTTCACGTTTAACGAAGGAACGGATGCGCCGATAAAACGGTTTGTCTTCTGTGCTGTTCATTATTTACTTGTTGCCTGCTTTAACATATAACTGTTATCAAATAAAAAGGTACCTTTATGGATAAATTCAGCGAATTCCTGTCAACCTTGTGGTTCGAGATTCTGGATCTTGATCGCAACGATAACTGGTGGCAAATCGGTATTATACTGGTTGCCATAATCATCGCCTATTTTATCTCTCACAGGCTAAGTGGTTACCTGGCTGAACAGACCAGCACGGCGGGTATCAAGTCGCTGAAACGAATTACCCTGAAAAGCATTCAGCGACTGGTTTTCCCTATTTCTGCTTCGCTACTGATTATACTCGGCAAGGCTGTTTTGCATGCTCTTAAATTACCTGAGCAATTTCTTGGCATTGCCATTACCTTGCTGCTGTCGCTGGCAACTATCCGCATAATCTTTTACATACTACGTAAAGGCTTTGCGCCTTCTCCCCTGCTAAAGGCGTGGGAAAACATCATTAGTACCATTATCTGGATTATGGTCGCGCTTTACTTACTTGACTGGTTACCTGCAATTGTTGAGACCCTCGAAGGTGTTGGCTTTGATCTAGGAAAAAATAAAATTACTTTATTAAGTATTATCAATTTCTTCCTGTTTATTGCCCTGTTCTTCACGCTGGCGATCTGGAGCTCGAACACCATTGAGCGCCGTATGAAGGCTTCAAGAAATCTCAATGCCAGCATGAAGGTTGCACTGGCAAAGCTGGTAAAAGTTATATTCATCACCTTTGCGATTTTAGTTGCCCTTGATACTGCCGGCATTGACCTCACCGCGCTGACCGTGTTCGGTGGTGCACTGGGTGTCGGCCTTGGCTTTGGTTTACAGCGCATTGCCAGTAATTTTATCAGTGGTTTCCTGTTGTTGTTTGATAAATCTATCAAGCCCGGCGATACCATCAGCATTGGCGACAAGTTTGGCTGGGTACAGGAGTTACGTGCCCGTTATATCGTGGTACGAGACCGCGATGGCGTGGACACTCTTATCCCGAATGAAAACCTGATCACCACGGATGTAATCAACTGGAGTTACAGTGATCTAAATGTTCGAATCAAGGCGCCCATCAGTATCAGTTATAGCGATGATCCTGAACTGGCAATGCAGCTTATGCAGGAAGCAGCAGCCGATACCCCTCGTGTACTAACCGATCCGGAACCTGCATCTCGTCTGGTGGCTTTTGGCGATAACGGTATTGAGCTTGAATGCCGTGTCTGGATTAACGATCCCCAGAATGGTCTGACCAATGTACGCTCTGATCTAAACGTGCATATATGGCGCAAGTTCAAGGAAGCCGGAATAACTATCCCGTTCCCACAAAGGGATGTATATATCAAACAACAACCAGAATAATATTCACTAGAACCAGCGTTTTATCCGGAATATTATCAACAGGATAATAGCCAACGCTGCCATGCCACCCAGGGCATAAAAATACCCGCTATGTATTTTTAATTCCGGCATATACTCGAAGTTCATGCCAAAAATACCTGCGATTAAACTCAACGGTAAAAAGATAGCCGATAATACCGTTAACACCCGCATTATTTCATTGGTACGGTGTGAGACTGCGGAAAAGTGTAACTGCACCAAGGCTTCTGCTTCCTGCTTTTGTGAAACTGCAAATTTCAGAACACGTTCAATGTGTTCAACCAGGTCATTAAAACGGACGATAAGATGATCATCAAACTCGGTAAAAGTATCTTCACGCCATTCCTGTAATGCTTCTATTTGTTCTTCACACAGTTGTTCGAGTTTTCGTAAATCCGAGGTATAACCCATCACCGTCATCCAGTCCTGGAAAGGGCTGCGGGGATCCAGTAATTCATAACGCCATTTTTCAAAACGCTCCATGATCGGTTTTCGTAATGCCAGGAAACGATCCACCATGATGGTCATGAGTAAATGCATCAGGCCGGCAGGTCGCTTGGGTATACGAACCGCTTTATCCATTAAACGTGGTTTCATTTTCGTAACCGTGTCGTGAAATCATGAGTTTGTTCAGCGGGTGATAAACCACGGAAGATTACCATTTCATATTCATCCATACCGTCGTAATAGGATGGATGCTGAAGATTGAGGCTATCGTTGATATGGCGATCGTGGATCGTTACCCCGTTTAATGCCAGTACCTGTTGAGGCCAGTCCGTGTCCTGATCCCGAACAATATCCAGCCACAGGAAACCTGAAGCCGGCATTGCAGCAGGCAATTCGTTTAATTGTGTAACCTGGTCATTCTCTATTAACAGGATATCCATATGGATAGTTTAGAAGAAAGTTCCGTCAACGGGAGATGATGCACTGGCATAACGTTTACGCGGCATACGGCCAGCAAGGTAAGCTTCCCTGCCAGCTTCTATAGCTTTCTTCATGGCAGAGGCCATCAGCACAGGATCCTGGGCTGCGGCAATCGCGGTATTCATTAACACGCCATCACAACCCAGTTCCATGGCAACCGCGGCATCCGATGCAGTACCTACCCCGGCATCTACCAGCACCGGCACCTTCAATTCTTCAATAATAAAGCGGATATTGTAAGGATTTCTTATACCTAATCCTGATCCAATGGGCGCCGCCAGTGGCATGACCGCCACGCATCCCATATCTTCCAGTTCTTTGGCAATCAACAAATCATCGCTGGTATAGACCATGACCTTGAAATCATCCTTAACCAGTTGCTCGGCGGCTTTCAGTGTTTGCAACACATCTGGAAACAGGGTTTTTTCATCACCCAGCACTTCCAGTTTGACCAAATCATGACCGTCAAGTAATTCACGTGCAAGGCGACAGGTACGCACAGCATCTTCAGCGGTATAACATCCGGCAGTATTGGGTAAAATGGTGTACTTCTCGGGTGGTATCGCTTCCAGCAGGTTTGGCTCATCCGGGTTTTGACCAATATTACTGCGACGGATTGCCACGGTAACGATTTCCGCGCCACTGGCTTCAGTTGCCAGGCGGGTTTCCTCGTTATCTTTATATTTTCCTGAGCCCACCAACAGGCGTGATTTATATTCCTTACCCGCGATCACTAATGGGGTATCTTGCTTCACTTGAGTCATGATGTTTCCTAACGTCTGCGAAATAACCTTTCGGTTACCCTGAGAATTAATTGATATGGGATTATACCGCGAAAAGATATGTCTAGCCGCCTCCGACAGCATGGACAATTTCCACCTTATCGCCCGTATTGAAAGTAAATTCCGAGTAAGTGCTGCGCGGCACAATTTCCAGGTTCACTTCCATGGCAATGCGCTTGTCGGTCAGGCCCATGGCTTCCACCAGCTTGGCCGCGGTGTAACCTTCTGTTACCTGTCTGTCTTCACCGTTTACTATGATTTTCATCCCTATAGCGTATCGGTCAGTGGCCTTTGCCGTCAAATCCCTTTATGCTTGAATTACGTTGATTTCTAGCCAAAAGCAAGACATGGACAATAACTATATTTCTGCGCAAACAGCAGGCACGCTGGACGGCCTGTTCCGTGAACGTGTCAGGCTCACTCCCCAACTGACTGCCTATAAACATTTTGATCGCAACCAGGGCAAATGGTGCGACACCAGCTGGTATGAAATGGGCGAGATGGTGAGCCGCTGGCAGGCGGCGCTGAAGAAAGAGGATCTGAATGAAGGCGATCGTGTTGGGTTATGGCTGAATAACAGCCGTGAATGGGTAGCCTTTGAACAGGCTGCCCTGGGACTTGGACTGGTCGTCGTGCCATTCTACGTAGATGATCGACCCGATAATATTGCTTATATATGCAATGACTCCGGTGCCAAAGTCATCCTGATGGAAAATGAAAAGCAATTAAAACGACTTGAACCGTTGCTTGCACAACTGGAAGCCGTAAAACGCTTTGTTGTTCTAAACAGCAAAAATCAACAAATAGAAACCGATGATGAACGCGTAATATTATCTGATGACTGGTTACCTGAGAGAGGTGATGGCTTACGTGAACGTGGTGGTGATCCACACCAGATGGCCACCATTGTATATACTTCTGGTACGACCGGGCGCCCAAAAGGTGTCATGCTTAGTCACTCAAACATTCTGTTCGTCGCGGAAGCCGGGATTAATGCCGTTGAGGTGAAAGGAAAACATATTTTTGTTTCTTTTCTGCCGATATCGCATATGCTTGAAAGAACGGGTGGTTATGTCTTGCCAATGATGATGGCTGCAACCGTCGCCTATGCACGCTCCATTCAACAGCTGGCCAATGATATTGAAACTATCAGGCCCACCGCACTGATATCTGTTCCGCGAATTTATGAACGAATCTATGAGCGACTCAACTGCCAGCTAAAACAAAAATCATTTATTGCCCGCGCGCTTTTTAAGCTCACCACAAATATTGGCTGGCATCGGTTTGAGTATCAACAAAACCGTAAAATGTGGTCCCCTACGCTGTTGTTGTGGCCAGTTTTGCATCAGCTGGTGGCACGCAAAATACATGACAAGCTGGGAGGCCGCTTACAATTTGCCGTTACCGGTGGTGCAGCACTGCCAACTGATGTAGCTAAAATTTTTCTTGGCCTGGGTGTCAATCTGTTACAGGGATATGGCTTAACGGAAACCAGCCCGGTACTGGCCGTGAACAAACCCTTTAAAAATAACCCGAAAAGTGTTGGCCCGGCACTGAAGGGCATCGAGTTAAAAGTTGGCGACAATGACGAACTGCTTGCAAGAGGGCCGGCCATCATGCTCGGTTACTGGAACAACCATAAAGCCACCAGTGAAATGATAGACAACGAAGGGTGGCTACATACCGGTGACAAAGCCTGTATTGAAGATGATTATGTCTTTATAACCGGTAGAATCAAGGACATTATCGTGATGTCCAACGGTGAAAAAATTCCGCCCGTCGACATGGAAAATGCTATTGCACTTGATCCCCTGTTTGATCAGGCACTCATCGTTGGTGAAGGTGAAGCCTACCTGAGTGCCCTGGTGGTATTAAATGGTGAAGAATGGGTCACCCTGGCCAAGCAACTTGAACTTGATGCTTTTGATAAACAAAACCTGAATAACAAAAATGTACACCAGTTTTTGCTGCAAAGAATCAAACTCTGCCTCAAGGATTTTCCCGGTTACGCAAAAATCCGTCGCGTTACCGCTATACTTGAACCATGGACAATTGAAAATGACTTAATGACACCAACACTTAAAATCAAACGTGCAAAGGTAATAGAAAAGTACCAGGATAAAATTAACGCCATGTATTCAGATTAAGAGCTATCCCCAGTGAAACTGATTCATCATTTTTTTGTCTACCAAACAGATAATCAACAATTGAATAACCTAATGATATGAAAAAATTTATCAAAATCCTTTTAATTATCCTGGCAACTGTTGTTTCTCTGGTGGTTATTACCGCTATTGTTTTGCCACTGGTTTTTGATCCCAATGACTACAAGCCACAAATTACTCAACTGGTAAAAGAACAAACCGGGCGGGATTTACAAATACCTGGCGAAATTGAACTGAGCGTTTTCCCCTGGCTAGGCGTTAAACTCGGTAAGGTAGAACTCAGCAACGCCAGGGGTTTTGGTAAACAGGCCTTTGCAAAAATTGACGCCGTTGATGTACGGGTGGAATTACTGCCTTTATTAAAAAAGCAGATACGCGTTGGCCGCGTTGAAATCAATGGCCTGAAACTGGATTTACAACGCAATGCACAGGGGCAAACTAACTGGGATGACCTGGTAAAAAAAGACACCACCACCCAACCACAACAGAAGAAACCCGCTAAAACCAGTGAACAGCCACTGGCCATCGCCAGCCTCGCTGTCGGTGGCATCAGTATTCATAACGCCAGTGCCAGTTGGAATGACCAGCAAAATAATCAACATGTACAAATCCAGAGACTTGATCTTGAATCCAGTGCCATACAGGCAGATGAACAAATCAAGCTAAATCTTACCACTGAATTTAAAAGCAGTGCCCCTGATATCAAGGGTACACTGGAGCTGAAAACCCGGGCCATGTTCACACAAAACAATAACAGTCTTTCACTCGATGATACTGCCATTGTTGCACACCTGGCCGGTAGCGCTCTTCCGGCTAACAGGCTTGATGCCGAGCTCGCCAGTAACAAGACACTGTTTAATCAGAACAAGCAAAGTCTTACTGTGCAGGGATTAAAACTGGCCGCTCTTGGTGCGAAACTTCATGCCGATGTAGAAGCAAGCGGGTTAGATAAAGAGCCTCGCTACCAGATCAGCCTGGCCAGTGATCCTTTCTCAGGCAGGGAAGTCGCCAGGCAACTGGGGATTACCTTACCAGAAACAGCTGATCCCAACGCCTTGAGCAACATACAACTATCCAGCAAACTGGTAGGCGACCTGAATAATGTCACCATCAAGCCTCTGACACTTCAACTTGATAACAGCAACGTTGATGGCTATCTGCAGGTAAAAAACTTTTCAAAACCTGCCATTCGTTACCAGTTTACGCTTGATGCCATTAATGCTGATCGCTACATGGCACCTGTCAAAACAGCACCCGGTGGCAAAGCGGTTGCACCGGCTACGGCAGTCTCCAGCCAGGCGCTGCAACTGCCTACCGAGTTATTACGCAGCCTGGATATCAAGGGTGATATTAAAGTCGGTGAGCTACAGATCAGCAACATGCATTCGAAACAACTATTGTTAAACACCAACGCCAAGGATGGCGTGATACGTTTATATCCCATTAAAGCAAGCATGTACAAAGGTGCTTACAATGGCGATATTAAACTTGATGTGCGCGGCACCACACCATCACTATCAATGAATGAGCGCCTGAGTAATATTAATATCGGTCCCATGCTTAAAGACCTGCTGGGCGATGATAAAGTGCAGGGTGTTGCTAACCTTAACGCGAAACTTACGGCACGTGGCACTACCCCTGAAAGCATTCGCAAGACATTAACGGGCAGTGCCGGTTTTCAGTTTAAAGATGGCCTGGTGAAAGGTTTTAATATCGCAGCTTATGAAAGGGCTTTGAAAGCCAAGCTTAAAGGTAAACCTGAGCCAAAAGAAACCGATCCGGCACAGACAGACTTTGCCGAAATCAAGGGCACAATAAAAGTAACCAATGGTCTTGCCAGCAATAAAGATCTGAGTGCGGCGTTGCCACATGCACGCATTATCGGTAAAGGATCAGCTAACTTGGTGAAGGAAACAGTTGACTACACCATCTATACCAAGTTCACCTCCAAGGCAGAAGGGCAAAGTGGTAAAACTTATGCCCAAATGAATAAAACGCCGTTACCCGTTCATTTTAAAGGCAAACTAACCCAGCCTGATATTAGTGTTGATTACCAGTCAGTATTAAAAGCCGAAGCGAAGAAAAAAGTCGACGAGAAAAAAGCAGAGGCCAAAAGTAAACTGGAAGCGAAGCGCAAAGAAAAAGAAGAAGCCGCGAAAAAGAAACTAGAACAAAAAATCAATGACAAGCTCAAAGACTTGTTCAGGCTCTAGCTGCCTTTTTGTTCTCCTTAGTATTGTTGTTGGCCTTGGACTCGGTAGTCCACTGTCATATGCCGGCAGTGTAAAAAAATCTTATGTGGATTATGATGGCGAGGAATACCATCTTAATCTGATCATGATAGTTAACGCACCTTCAACAAAAGTCTGGCGGCATCTCACAAATTACAACATGTTGGAAAAAGTAAACCCGGCCATTCAGCACAGCAAGGTGATCAAGCGCGGTAAAATAACTCGCGTCAAAGTAATCAGTAAAGGTTGTATCTGGTTTTTCTGTCGTACCATCAAGCAGCTACAGGACATTCGTGATCTCGGCCAGGGTTACCTGGTTGTTTCCGAGGTTAAAGGTAAAAGTGATTTTTCATCCGGCTACACCATGTGGCATGTCATCTCCCACAAGCTGGGAGCACAGGTTACAATCCGGTCCCGTCTCACCCCGGATTTCTGGATACCACCCTTTATCGGTCCGTGGTTATTCAAGGATGCGCTTTTGCAACAGGGTGAGATCGTGATTAACAACCTGGAAACACTAAGTAAAAAATGAGCTTCCCACTCAGCAACATGTTATTAAGCTGGTTCGATCAGCATGGTCGGCATGATTTGCCATGGCAACACCCTCGCTGTGCCTACCGGGTGTGGGTATCAGAAATCATGCTTCAGCAAACCCAGGTTACGACGGTCATCCCTTACTTTGAACGTTTCATGCAACATTTTCCAGGCATCACTGAACTGGCCAACGCTGAGCTGGATGAAGTGCTGCATTTGTGGACCGGGCTGGGTTACTACGCCCGTGCTCGCAACCTCCATAAAGCGGCAATTGAAATCCGTGACCAGTATGCCTGTGAGTTTCCACAACAGTTTGAGCAGGTGCAAGCCCTGCCAGGAATAGGGAAATCCACAGCCGGGGCGATTCTGGCTCAGGCTTTTGACCAACCTCACACGATACTGGATGGCAACGTCAAACGCGTGTTGACCCGGTTATATGCTGTTGATGGCTGGCCTGGTAAAAAGCACGTGGAAAACCGGCTTTGGCAGCTGGCTGAACGACATACTCCCGGGGTCCGTGTTTGTGATTACACACAGGCCATCATGGATTTCGGTGCGACCCTGTGCAGTCGAAAACCCAGGTGTAGCGAATGCCCACTAACAAAGTATTGCCAGTCCTTCCAGGCCGGAAATCCTACGGATTATCCCACTCCCAAGGGACGAAAAACGTTACCGGTACGAACCACGCGGATGCTGATCTTGCAGGATGAGCAACAGCGGGTGTTGCTTTTACATCGTCCTCCCAGTGGCATCTGGTGGGGGCTGTGGAGCCTGCCGGAATGCCCGGAACAGGATGATATCCCGACCTGGTGCCGCCAATCACTGGGGCTGGCTATCCAGAACTGGACTGAGCAGCCGGCCCTGAGACATACCTTTAGCCATTTTCATCTGGATATCACCCCGGTTCTGGCCCATGTGCTGCCTGCCCAGGACATGGCCATGGAAGCAGATGCCCGAGTCTGGTATAACACCGCCCAACCGGAAGCATTAGGACTACCTGCACCGGTAAAAACCTTGCTGGAATCCATAAAATGAGGACAAACCCCATGAGTCGAATGGTGCAATGTGTAAAACTAGGTAAAGAAGCAGAAGGGCTGGATATGGCGCCCTACCCGGGTGAACTGGGTCAACGCATCTTTGAAAATATCTCAAAAGAAGCTTGGCAAATGTGGATGGGCCAGCAAACCATTCTCATCAATGAACACCGTCTGAACGTCATCGATCCTGAGCACCGTGCCTTTATTGAGCAGGAAATGGAAAAATTCCTGTTCGGCGAAAATCCATAGAACTTGGTCATTTAACTTGACTGGGCGGCCTATGACCTGTTTAATACGCCGCTCGAAAACAAAAGGCCGGATAGCTCAGTCGGTAGAGCAGAGGATTGAAAATCCTCGTGTCGGTGGTTCGATTCCACCTCCGGCCACCATTTTTTCTTTACGAGGTAACCATTCTGGATACCAGGGCTATCAACCACTGTATTGAGCAACTGTGTAGCGACGGCTGCCGCACAGTGAACGACTACATTATGCGCCTGGAATCTGGAGAAGTTCTGCCTCAAACATCTCAACTCGACAAGCAGGAACGACTGGAAGTACTCAGGGAACTCAAGGCCATTATGGCTGTGTATAAAACCTGTGACTAAAGGTATTGTGACCAGTCAATACTGTTATCACCGAACACAAAAAAGTGTGGATTCAACAGGCTATCCTTGGTGTTGTATTCCAGGCGAGACATATCCGTCCTGGTAATTCGTCCACCCGCCTCTTCAACAATACATTGTGCAGCCGCCGTATCCCATTCCGAGGTTGGACCCAGCCGGGCATAAATATCCGCTGTTCCTTCCGCGACCAGGCATGATTTTAATGCGCTGCCCATGCCAATGAGTTCATAATCCGGCAGGTTCTCAACGAACTTTAAAAATTCTTCACTGGCATGTGAGCGACTACCCGCAACAATGACTTTATCACGGCATTGTTCCCGCACATGTATTTCAACCGGTTCATCAAGGCCTTCACGTTTGTAGGCACCAAGGCCTTTGGCTGCATAGTAAAGCGCTCCAATAACCGGTGCGTAAACAAAACCCATAACGGCTTCGTTGTTTTCAACCAGTGCGATGTTAACCGTGAACTCTCCATTACGCTTGATGAACTCACGTGTACCATCGAGTGGATCCACCAGCCAGTAACGTTTCCATGATGAACGCTCTTCAAAAGTTGTAGGTCCGGACTCTTCTGAAAGAATCGGGAATTCCGGTGTGAGGTTACTGAGCCCTTGTTCAATAGTGTAATGTGCCGCCATGTCAGCTTCGGTTAACGGCGTATTATCCTTTTTTTCTTCGACAGAAAAATCACGCTCATAGATTTCCATGATCTTGCTGCCTGCTTCATACGCGATCTTGATGACCGGATCGAGCAGGTCTTTTATGTCTTGGGCTTTTTCTGTCATGACAGTACTGGCTATAACCTGGTAACTTCAAAATAACATTTTGCCAGTTATTGCCGGGTTTAGCTATGACATAAAAGCACTTTACATGGTGGCAGGATAAAAACGTAGCTCGGTTTTCAGGCGCCCTTCAAACCAGGCCTCGTAACCAATTTGCTCAGGATTTTGCCAGACGGTAAATCCTTTTTGCGAAGCGGGTGATATGGATGCCAGCTGTAACCCTGTACCTGAATACGTAATCTGCATTGAAACATGCATGGGATAATAGCCGTCAAGGAAGCGGCGCATAAAAGGGCCATTGCGTAAACTGTAACTGCCATCTTCATTTTCAATCAGCGCACGCGAAACGGCTTCAATACACAGCTCGGCCTTCGCATTAACATTGCGTAATTGCACGGTATTGTCTTCTACCCAGGCCTGGTCAATATTTTTACTGGATACAATATGAATCTGTTTGACTTTATTCTTCCTGAAAGTTATCTGGATACGACCAATCTGGTCCAGGTTATGGTGGCATTGCTGTACACGTACCCAGCCACTGGCAAGGCTTTGTGTATCAATAATAAGTTTGTTCTGGTGATGATGAACATCATCAACCGGAACCTGGCTTAGAAAAACAAGTTCACCTTCATTAACATCGTTAGTCTGATAGGCGGGAGGATCCAGTTCATCACTGGCAAACCATTTTTCCAGCTCTGCTTCACTCATCTCTTTAGCGTTGAGTGAAGTATTTAATAGCATAAGGGCAATGCATATAATGGTGGGGTAACGCATAGTGGCCTCCATTTATTGCCAATCTACCTTTAATCCTAGACGATAAACGTGGATAATCCAGAGAAATTTACTTATGTTTTGCTCACCTGCCAGGAATAATTTCAAGAATGATTAACTGGAATACCATTGATACTGTTTTACTGGATATGGATGGTACATTGCTGGATCTGAATTTTGATAATCACTTCTGGCAGGAACACGTTCCATTACGTTATGCCGAAAAGCATGGCCTGGAAATTGAACAGGCAAAAACAAAACTTTATCCCATCTTCAAGGAACGTGAAGGTACCATGCAGTGGTATTGCGTGGATTACTGGACAGACCGCCTGGGACTGGACATCGCTTTACTAAAAGCAGAGGTAGATCACCTGATTGCCATACATCCACATGTGCTGGAATTTCTTGACCGGCTTAAAAAACTGGATATCAAGTCTGCACTTGTTACCAATGCACACGAAAAGAGCTTGATGCTTAAAATGGATCGTACCCTGTTACATAACCACCTTGATCACGTGATCTGTGCACATAGTTTTGGCATGCCCAAGGAAGAAGTACGTTTCTGGGGAAAGCTGAAGCACAAGCTTCCTTATAATAATAAGCATACCCTGCTGGTCGATGATAGTTTACCGGTACTTCGCTCCGCACGTCGCGCAGGTATTAAAAATCTGCTGGCAGTCTACCATCCGGATACCTGCCAGGCCCGTAAAGATGTGGAAGAATTTCAGGGTATCAATAACTTCCTGGACATTATGCCGTGAAACGCTTGCCCCATTTTTTGAACCGTTTACGACAATATTTATCCAGTTCCTGGTAAGTCTTAAAGAAGTACTCGAAACCCTCTTCAGCCGGAGCATCGAATTCACAAAAATCATTATTGTAATCACGGCAGACCTGGGGACGTGTTTCATAGATGGCACATCCACCTTCTGGCAATAAAAACTGGCAACGATTATTGATTAATAAAAACCAGCCATCCTCGTCTTTATAATATTGAATTCCCTGGTGGGCCATTTGCCATAGCATGTGATCAAAGTCATCGATTGAACGCGGAGTATCAATTTCCTGGGTAGTATAGGTACAACAGATTTGTCTTGTACAAAAACTGCACTTTGTCTCCGGGGTCATGGTATTTTTCGAGGTTTTCTTGCTGGCAGACACTTAAAATCACCTTTATGATTGGTATTTTATGGCATTATATCAGCTAACAATAAATAATTACCTTAAATAACAAGCTTGTTGTTCCACATGGATAAAAGCAAACCACTTCTTGCAAACAGGGACCCTGAAATGCAGCAGACGATGGCGAGGTACGTCATCTGGGTTTTTGCGACAGCCGTTCTTGGCTTAGGAATGTACAATAACTTTTATCCGGAAAATTACCCTGTCTATTTCATATTCTGTGGCGTCTTTCTGTTCTATACCGTTGCCACACATATCAGTATCAAGCTGAAGCCTGATTTTTATCAGCGTCGATTTATTACCATCATCCCGGACGTCAGTTCAATTGCTATTTCCATGTATCTGACGGATGGTGGGCCATTCAGTCCTTTTTTCCTGCTTTATCCCTGGTTGTATTTTGGGTATGGCTTACGCTATGGCCGTGAACCGCTTCTGGCAGTTGCCTTTACCAACATCATCAGCTACCTGATAATTCTCTGGTTTACAGATACCTGGCACTCTCATTACCTGGATATCTCGGTCTACCTGCTGTTCCTCGGTGCATTTCCCCTCTACGTGAATGCCATGATGCAGCAAAATCTGGATGCAAAAGATGAAGCCGAAAAAGCCAGTAAAGATAAGGGTGAGTTTCTTGCCACCATGAGCCATGAAATACGCACACCTATGAGTGGCATTGTTGGTATGACCAGCCTGTTAAATAAAACTGCGCTGGATTCAACACAAAAAGATTACGTAAATTCCCTGCAGGAATCCTCGACTGCCCTGAATACATTAATTAATGACATTCTTGACCTGTCAAAAATTGAGGCTGGTAAATATATACTTGAAAACCAGCCTTTCCTTTTGTCAGACGCAATTAAAAGTGCCATTAATATTTTTCATTCACAGGCAAAAGCAAAAGGATTGCAACTACGATCTCATTTTTCTGATGACGTTCCCGATGCGCTTATTGGCGATGCAGGTCGCCTGCGCCAGATCCTGCTCAACCTGATCAGTAATGCCATCAAGTTTACTCCCTCAGGTTCGGTTACCGTTGACATTTCATCATATGATTTACCTGCAGAGGATCGTGTCCTGATTAGGATAGAAGTAACAGATACCGGGGTAGGAATATCAGAAGATGATCTGAAAAATATTTTTGATCCTTTTTTCCAGTGTCTGAAACCCGATGAAAGAAAACAAACTGGTACGGGTCTGGGCACGACCATTTCAAAGAACCTGGCAGAAATCATGGGTGGTACCATGGGGGTTGCCAGCCAGGTGGGTATTGGCAGCACGTTCTGGGTTGAAATTCCATACAACGTGGCTGAAAGATCCGCCGTTACATCTGCTTTAGCAACAGAAACTGATAATGTTGCAGATGATAAGACAAAAACATCTTTTAATATCCTGTTGGCAGAAGATAGTGATATCAATGCAAAAGTCATTAAAACATTCCTTGAAGAGGATAACCATAGTGTGACTCATGTCATAAATGGGCGAGAAGCTGTTACCCAAATGGAAAAAAATGACTATGATCTGGTTATTATGGATATGAGAATGCCGGAACTTAACGGGCTGGATGCTACGCGCATCTGGCGGGAATATGAGGCAAATGAAAAGCCGGGTACCTCCCCCACGCCTATCGTGGCGTTAACAGCCAATGCAACAGAAGAAGACAGGAAAAACTGTATAGAGGCGGGCATGAATCAGTTTTTATCAAAGCCTGTATCACATGAAAAACTGACTGCAACCATCAGCCAGCTTCTTTCATCGAATCAGGATTGATAAAACTTGCATAGCACCGATAAATTAAGAAAAACCCTCAGGGCATATGTTTCCAATGCCCAGCATAACGAGGAAAAATTACAGCGCTTTAACCGGCAGGAGCTCGAGTTTATTACCTCGATTGGCCTGCAGGACCTAATCGAGGTCATTCATAACAACTACAGGCAAAATTTCAGGCTCGATCATGTTTCTTTATTACTGGTTGATGAAGACCACGAAATTCGACATATCCTGAGATCGTTACAACTACAAGCAGAGCTGTTTTCCATATCTTTTTCCGAAACACCAATTGATCCCTCTCTGTTCTCCCAGGGAGAACTCCCGATACTTGGTAGTTTCAACAATGATGCGATCAGATCATTTTTTAACAACAATAAAGAGACTTTTGGCAGTGCCGCAATATTACCGCTGAAGCGCGGCGAGCAATTGATAGGTACCCTTAATATTGCCAGCAAGGATGCTAATCGATTTATTACAGGTGCTGCGACTGATTTTCTTAACCGCCTGGCTTGTATCCTGGCGGTATGCATCGAGAACGCCATAAACCATGAAAAAATAAAATTACTTGGCCTGATTGATCCGCTTACAGGTATTCATAACAGGCGCTATTTCGAGCAACGACTCAATGAAGAAATTGATAACAGCCTGCGCCAGAATGATAACCTGGGCCTGATGATTATCGATCTTGATTTTTTCAAAGCAATTAATGATAACTGTGGACATCTCACGGGAGACCTGGTTTTGCAGGAGGTATCCTCGTTGATAAGACGACAGTTACGACTCAGTGATGTACTGGCAAGATATGGTGGCGAAGAGTTTGTTGTGATTATTTCAAAATCTGATGCAAGAACAGTTTACGAGGTAGCAGAACGTATCCGTATCTCGTTACCTGAACATGCTGAGTTTAATAAATTGAATTTACCCCAGCCAGTTTCCGCCTCGATTGGTTTATGCATGCTTCCCCAGAACCCGATAGCATCATCGGTAAACAGTATTACCAAACATCTGTTAAAACGTGCCGATGAAGCACTCTACAAGTCCAAGCAACAGGGAAGAAACCAGACCACGGTTATTAATTACTGATTTACCTGACTTTGTAAAGGCTGAAGTAACTGACTGATATTCTTTGGAGAGACATACTGCAATACTTCCTTACCATCTTCATTAAAAATGATATCCAGACCTTTTTTCCTGTAAATATAATGTACCAGGCCGTCTTTTGCTTTGATCATCTCATCTGCAATACCAAAACGTTTTTCAATCATGTCCTTGTCCAGGTTAACATAAGGGATATATGAAAGGCTGGCTATGATTAATTGCTCTGACACCTGCTGATCATTTTTTGTCAGGATATATTTTATTTCTCCACTGTCCTGTCTTTTTCCTTTGAGGCTGTGTGCCTTAAAGGTTAGTAACTGTTGGTTATCGGTTTCTAACAACGCAATGACTTTACCGCTGAGTCCACCTCGTGTGACTTCATTAAAGTAGGCCTCCAGCGATAACCGTCCCTGTTTATCTTCAAACAACCCCATTTCATAACGTTTATTTAACGTTCTGGCAGCATGCCCGAGGGGCGTTTCCCCCATCTCAATACCGAACACCTGCGAATTTCCCGCGGTAGTTAATTTTATTTGCCACGGATAAGTTTGATCATCAACGGCGGGCCCTTTACTGCAACCACTAACAATCAATAAAATTAGAAACAGATAACTTATTCTCACTATTACACCTGTAGCCAGAATGTAACCGGTCCATCATTTAACAATGATACTTTCATATCAGCACCAAACTGGCCGGTTTCGACATTGTTATGCGCTTTTCTTGCCTGAGTCACAATGAAATTAAATAAAGTCTCACCCTGTTCAGGGGTTGCTGCAGATGAAAAACTGGGTCGATTACCTTTTTGAGTATCAGCGGCCAGGGTAAACTGCGGTACCAGTAGTAACCCTCCCTGCGTATCACGTAAACTTAAATTCATTTTGTCTTCGCTATCAGCAAATATCCGGTAATTCAGCAGGCGTTCCAGTAAACGTTGCGCCTTCGCGTCAGTATCTTCTTTTTCTACACCAATCAGGGCAAGAACACCTTTATCAATGGCTCCAATGGTTTTTCCATCTACCACTACATTGGCGTGTTCAACTCGCTGAATCAGGGCAATCATTCGATACGCTTTAACATGTCCTGGGTCGCGCGTACCAGGGCATCAATGGTACCTTCTTCTGATGCAGCATGACCGGCATCAGCAATTACAAACAAGTCTGACATAGTCCATGCCTGATGAAGTTGCCATGCACTTTCCATGGGACAGATTATATCGTAGCGCCCCTGTACAATAATGCCGGGTATCTCTTTCAGTTTATCCACATTATTGAGGATCTGGTTTTCTTCAAGAAATGAATCATTCATAAAGTAATGCGCTTCAATACGTGCCAGGCTTAATGCAACATGCGTATCACTGAAATGATCAATCGTGCTCTTTCGTTCCTTCAGGGTAGCAGTACGACCCTCCCAGATAGACCAGGCCTTGGCAGCAGACATACGGGCAATTTCATCATCACCGGTCAGACGTTCATAATAGGCTTTTAACATATCAGAACGCTCTGCCCTGGGAATGGGTTTGATAAAGTCCTGCCAATAATCGGGAAAAATACGACTGGCGCCTTCCTGGTAAAACCACTGGATCTCGCGGGGGCGGCACAGAAAAATACCGCGCAGTATTAAACCCAGCACACGTTCAGGATGCGTTTGCGCATAGACTAACGAAAGTGTTGAGCCCCATGAGCCGCCAAACAAAACCCACTTTTCGATCCCCAGGTGCTCACGAATCGCTTCCATGTCTTCAACCAGGGCCTGGGTGGTATTCCCCTGTAGTTCCGCATGTGGCTTTGATTGACCTGCACCACGCTGATCAAACAGGATAATGCGGTAATGTTCAGGATCAAAAAACTGTCGATGGTATTTTTCACATCCGGCACCGGGACCACCATGCACGAACAGTACCGGTGTCCCTTTCGGGTTACCGCATTCCTCAATATGTAACACATGTGGTTTTTCAACAGCCAGGCTATGTGTTACATAGGGTTTAATTGCCGGGTATAGGGTATGCATTATCAGCTAATCGCGAACAACTTCACCTGTAAAATGTTTTATCGCAACGATGCCGGTTATTAGTAAACCGGCAAGTATCATAATGGGTCCAATACCGGTACCGAGTAACATCCCGGCCCAGGCCTGCTCAAACACACGTTCCAGGTACAACATACCGGAATGCAATACAGTTCCGAGGATAAACAACCAGCTGATAAGTTGTTTCATTATTGCGCTACCTGCCATAAAACACAGTACGATACCCACGGCGATGTTCAGTAACGCTTCCAGGTTACCGTGCGCATGCGGCCCGCCTTTGATCATGTCAATGCCGAGCTCGGTATTATTGAGTTTATTAATTGACAGGATGCCATCCGTATTTGCTTTTGCAATTTGCATGGCAGTGAGCGGTTCCAGTTCTTCTTCGAAATTATTTCCTTTGAGACTTTGCAGACGGCCAACTGATGCCTGCTTTTCCTGTGCGGCGGCTCCATAATCCTGGTACATATTTACCATTAAAGGACCCAGCGCTGCGGTCAATGCCAAAAAGATAAAACCGAATACAATATTCTTTTTACCAATCATAACAAAGCCCTCTCCTTGTCGGTGATGATGCGGGGTATATCAACATCATACTGACTGGTGTGAGGGCTGCCAAGGTATTCTTTGTAACAAAGAATACTTATATTTTTGGCCTGTTATTACGAAGCGCGCGCAGCTTTCTTGCGTTCGTGTTCCAGTAACAGTTTTTTACGCAGGCGAATATTATGTGGCGTGACTTCTACCAGCTCATCATCATCAATAAATTCCAGCGCCTGTTCCAGCGTCATGCGAATCGGTGGAGTCAGAATAATGGCTTCATCCGATCCCGAGGCACGTACGTTAGTCAGCTGTTTTCCTTTTAACGGGTTCACTACCAGGTCATTGGAACGGGAGTGAATCCCGATAATCATGCCTTCGTAAACTTCTTCACCATGTCCAATGAACATACGGCCGCGATCCTGCAAGTTATACAGTGAGTAGCCCACTGCAGCACCTTTACCATTGGAAATCAGCACCCCGTTATTACGCTGGCCATAACTGCCCTCTTTGAACTTGCCATAATGATCAAACACACTATAGATCAGGCCAGTACCCTGGGTGGCAGTCATGAATTCTGTTCTGAAACCAATTAAACCCCGTGATGGAATAATGAAATCCATACGCACCCGGCCCTGTCCATCAGGAACCATGTCTTTCAGATCGGCACCGCGTTCACCCAGCTTTTCCATCACCGCACCCTGGTGCTGCTCTTCGACATCGACGGTGAGCTGTTCATAAGGCTCTTCCTTAACACCATCAACTTCACGGACGATTACTTCCGGGCGTGACACACCCAGTTCGTAACCTTCACGGCGCATGTTTTCAATCAGGATGGACAGGTGTAATTCACCACGACCGGAAACACGAAACTTGTCAGGATCTGTACCCTGCTCGACGCGTAATGCCACGTTATGGATCAACTCACGTTCCAGGCGTTCCTGGATATTGCGTGAAGTTACAAACTTTCCGTCCTTTCCGGCAAACGGTGAGTTATTGACCTGGAAGGTCATACTAATAGTAGGTTCATCAACCGATAAAGCCGGCAGGGCTTCGATATTATTGGTATCACACAGGGTGTCTGAAATATTCAGCTTATCAATACCGGTAAAGGCAATAATATCGCCAGCCTGTGCTTCATCTACCTCGATTCGATCCAGGCCAAGGAAACCATATATAAGCTGTACTCGGGCATTGCGCTGTTTGCCCTCCCTGTCTACCAGCGTCACCGGTGTGTTGGTTTTGATTTTGCCACGGGTGATTCGACCGATACCGATAACACCCACGTAGCTGTTGTAATCCAGCTGTGAAACCTGCATCTGGAACGGACCGTCCACATCCACATCTGGCGCCGGGACGTGTTCAACAATAGCTTCGAACAATGGTGTCATATCACCATCACGTACCTCGGGATCGAGCCCCGCAAACCCATTTAGCCCGGAGGCATAGACGACCGGGAAGTCCAGTTGCTCATCAGTAGCACCGAGGCGATCAAACAAATCAAACGTCTGGTCCAGCGCCCAGTCGGGACGTGCGCCTGGGCGATCGATCTTGTTCACTACCACTATCGGACGCAAACCCCGCTCCAGGGCTTTCTGTGTCACGAAGCGGGTCTGTGGCATGGGGCCTTCAACGGCATCAACCAGAAGTAGTACTGAATCAACCATGGACAGTACACGTTCCACTTCACCACCAAAATCGGCGTGTCCTGGTGTGTCAACGATGTTGATGCGGTAATCATTCCACTTGATGGCGGTGTTCTTGGCCAGGATGGTAATGCCACGTTCCTTTTCCAGGTCATTGGAATCCATGACACGCTCATCAATCTCACCGCGGCTTTGCAGGGTGCCTGACTGGGTCAACAACTTGTCCACCAGGGTGGTCTTGCCATGGTCAACGTGTGCAATGATGGCGATGTTACGCAGTTTCTCTATCACGATTTGGTACTTCCGGTAGGCTTGAAAGGCGCGCATTATACATGAATGTTTGCCTAACTTATGAACAACTTTCAAATACCGGGGAAATCTTTGTAAGTTATTGTTTAATTGGTGAATTTATAGGAAGTTTGCAGCTGTCAGCAATAAGTTAATCGGTTTCTAACCGTTCCAGGCGATAACCCTGGTGATAAATGGAGCTGAGTCGCCAACCATTTTCAGGCGCCAGGTCCAGTTTCTTACGGATTCGGCTCATGTGGGTATCCACTGTACGGGTATTTATTCCTTCATCGTAACCCCATACGGCAGAAAGTATTTGCTCACGTGATAATAGACGGCCGATATTCTTGAAAATAAACAGGATCAGTTTGAATTCTTTTTCAGTGAGTTTAACAGGTTCTCCCACCTTACTGACTATTCGGGAAACCGGATCAATACACAGGTTTCCGAAGACCATCTCCTGATGATCATTATGGGGTATTGAGCGACGTGTAACCGCTTTTATTCGTGCAACAAGCTCCTTTTGCTTGACCGGCTTGACAATATAATCATCGGCACCCTGGGTAAGAATTTTGGAAATATCGTCTTCAGTGTCACGGGCAGTAACAAAGATCACTGGCATATCCAGATCAGGCTGGTTTCGAATCCACTCGAGTACCTGCTCACCGTCAAACTCAGGCATGACCCAGTCAAGCAACAACAGATCATACTGCTCCGTGTTTACTGCCTTCATGAAGTCGTGGCCACTGCTGAAATTACTGCATGAGTAGCCGGCATCAGATAGCCATATCGACACAAGCTCCGCGATGGACGGATCATCATCGACAATCGCAATTTTCACTGCATAATCCCTTATAATTTAGTTTTTGAGATATTCACCCACAAATAAACTGTAATATGGCAACACAATAATTACAATCTTCTTAATAGCTTAGCTTGTGCAATGATATTGCTCTAATATTTACCTGCATAAATACTTCATAGAGTACTAGAATAAGCAAGGATATAATATCCTTGTAGTTTATAAGGAAAACAACCTGCTCCAAGATTACCCATGAACAACAAACCAAACCTCGTATCGATCTGCATTCTTTTATTACTAATGCTTCTTAATAGTGGCTGCGGTTCCATAATGAGCTCTGCGAGCGGAAACCTGGCAAAAAATCTTGGTACCAGTATTCAGAACCATAACGATCCTTATACCGTCGCGACTGCCCTGCCTGCTTACCTCCTGATGATCGATAGTTTTATCGAAAGTGATCCGGAAAATATCCAGATGCTGCAAAGTGGCGCAAAACTATATGCTGCTTATGCCAGTACCTTTGTTAACGAGTTATGGCGCAAAACTATATGCTGCTTATGCCAGTACCTTTGTTAACGAGTTAGAACGGGCCCAGAAGTTAAGTGCGCGTTCGTTGAATTATGCTTTGCGGGCAACCTGTTTAGAAAATGAAAAGACATGCAATGTCAAAAGCATGCCCTTTGAAACATTTAGTAAAGTGATCCAGTCACTGAACAACGAAAGTATCGAAACCCTGTTTGTACTGGGACAAAGCTGGGCCGTATGGCTTCAGGCCAACAAGGAAGACTGGAATGCCATTGCTGAATTACCACGTATTCGACTGATTATAGAACGTGTATTGGTACTTGATGATGCTTATCAAAAAGGTAGCGCTCACCTTTATATGGGTATTTTGAACAGCCTGTTGCCTGCCGCACTGGGAGGAAAACCGGAAATAGCGCGGCAACACTTTGAAAAAGCCATTCAACTTTCTGAGAATAAAAACCTGATGGCCAAAGTCAGTTATGCGGAGCATTATGCCCGGCTGGTGTTTGATCAGGCATTACATGATAAATTACTCAAAGAAGTCCTTGCTGCTAATCCTGTTCAGCCAGGTATGACATTAATGAATACCCTGGCTCAACAAAAAGCCAGGCGATTATTGGAATCCGGTAAAGATTATTTTTAGATAAACATTATTGAACATGAATTACAAAAAATTTCTGACTGCACTTATTTTTAGTTTTTTTCTGACTAATAGTTATGCCGTGACTTTAAAAATCGCGACACGGTCACCCGATGGCACTAATAACCGCGTAAAGTTCAAATTTTATCCCGGTGGTGTGATGGGAAACGACCAGGCGGTATTGAAAAAAATCCGTATTGGTCAGTTGCATGGAGGTGCAGTAACCGGTGGCACTCTTATTCCTTATTACCCTGATAGTGAAGTCTATAACATTGCATTAACCTTTGAATCCGAAGATGAAGTTGAATATGTACGTAAACATCTGGACAAGGATCTTATCAAGGAATTAGAAAAAGGTGGTTTTGTAATTTTTGGCATTGCGGAATCAGGCTTTAGTTATATTATGTCCAAGGAGCCAATCCTGAGCGTGGCAGATCTGGCCAGGCAAAAAGTCTGGGTGCCAGCAGGTGATGAAAATGCCATAGCCATGGTAGAAAATTTTTCAATAACCCCCATACCACTGCCAGTTGGTGACGTACTGGCAGGGTTGCAAACCGGTTTAATCAACACCGTTGCGATTTCGCCAATTGGTGCCCTGGCCTTACAATGGCATACCCAGGTGAAAAATATCACGGACATGCCCCTGTTATTTGGTTATGGAACACTGGCGATAAGCACCAGGGCCTTTAAAAAAATTAAAAAGGCTGACCAGGAAATCGTCAGGAAAGTTTTCACTGAAACATTTCGTGAAATCGATGCAGAAAATAAAAAAGATAATATAGCCGCCATGCAAGCCTTACGAAACCAGGGCATAAACTTCGTCAAACCTTCAACTGAGCAGTTATCAGAATGGAAAACCATGACAAATGTTGCCACTCAAAAACTGATTGATTCCGGAAAGCTTAATAAAAAAGCTGTTGATAGAATCAATAAACTGATCACGCAATATAGAAAAAATAAAAAATAATGCTTAGCTGGTTTACTCGCCTAAATGCCTATCTGGAAAAACTGGAAGATATTCTGTTACCCCTGTTATTTGTACTGACCCTGTTACTGGCAGTATTACAAATTATTATGCGTAACGTATTCAGCTCAGGGCTGGTCTGGGCAGGTCCCCTGTTAAAGGTTATGGTACTGTGGCTCGGCATGCTCGGCGCATTATATGCTACACGTAAACGTCGCCATATAAAAATTGATATTCTCAGACACTATCTGAAACCATCACTAAGAAAAATTACCAGCCAGTTTGTCTATTTTGTCAGTGGTGTTATCTGCCTGTTATGTAGTTACTATAGTTTTACTTTTCTGTTACTTGAATATACCGATGGTACCAGTGCCTTTATGCAGGTGCCTGCCTGGACACTGGAAAGCATTATTCCCTTTTCCCTTTTTATTATGGCATTACGATTTATCTATTTTGCTTTCAACCACGCTGACATGGAATAGCGGCTATGGAATGGATAATCGCCATAAGTCTTTTCGTGCTCGCTATTCTCGGGGCTCCCTTATTTGCGGTTATTCTTGCAGCCGCGGTATGCGGTTTTTATTTAACTGGTATTGATCTCGCTGTAATAGCCATTGAGCTTTATCGTATTGCTGACATCCCTTTATTGATCGCATTACCCTTATTTACCTTTGCTGGTTATATATTAAGTGAAAGTAATACTTCACACCGGGTAGTTGACCTTAGCCGTGCATTGTTTGGCTGGATACCTGATGAACTGGCCATTGTTACACTTGTTAGCTGTGCCCTGTTCACTGCATTTACCGGTGCAACCGGCGTTACCATTGTGGCACTAGGTGCGTTGTTGTTACCGGCATTACGTGAAGCGGGTTACGGTGAAAAATACAGTACTGGACTGGTAACTACCTCTGGAAGCCTTGGTCTGCTTTTACCGCCATCATTACCCTTAATCCTTTATGTCATCATTGTTCAGCAAATGGATATTGGTGAAGCCATCCAGATGGAAGATGCCTTCAAGGCGGGGATATTACCCAGCCTCCTGATGATTGCTTTACTGGTAATCTGGTCACGTTGGGCAACGCGCCATTCACGGGTTGATAAACAAAAATTCAGTGGCCGTCGTCTTGTGCTCGCTTTCTACACGGCGCGCTGGGAATTACCGCTACCTTTTATTCTCCTGGGTGGTATCTATGGTGGTTATTTTGCGGTGTCGGAAGCCGCGGCTGTTACTGCACTTTATGCCTTGATTATTGAAGTCTTTATTTACAAAGAAGTCAGGCTAAAAAAACTGCCTGATATAATTCGTGAATCAATGTTGGTCGTAGGTGGTATCCTGTTAATCCTGGCTGCATCACTGGCACTGACTAATTTCATCATTGATGCAGAAATACCTTCCAGGTTATTTGACTGGATACGTGACCACATCTCCAGCAAACTGGTTTTTCTTATTGTACTGAATCTATTCCTGCTGGTACTTGGTGCATTTCTGGATATTTTCTCGGCCCTGGTGTTGATGGTCCCATTGATCTTGCCACTGGCGCTGGGTTATGGAATTCATCCTTTGCACCTGGGTATTATTTTCCTTGCCAATATGCAGGTAGGTTATTTTACCCCACCCGTCGGGATGAACCTGTTTATTGCCAGTTATCGTTTTGAAAAACCCATATCAGAAATCTATGCTTCAACTATTCCATTTATGTTAGTACTGTTACTCGCTGTACTTATTATCACTTACTGGCCAGCCCTGTCCCTGGCCTTCATTAAATAAAATACCAGCTTAATAATGCGGTGGCGGTGGTTCATCTGCCGGTTCACGTACCGTTTCTTCGGCCATGCTCTTCATACGCTCGTGTAATTCCTGTATTGCTGCCTGCAGGATATCAATTTTTTCCTGCTGTGCAGCCACAATATCGTTGAGTTCATGAAGAGTTGTTTCCTGGAAAGCCAGCTTGGTTTCCAGTTCAATTAAACGTTTTTCGCTCATAACAGTACCCAGATTAAAAAACCCGGCTTCAGCCGGGTTCAGGTTTTAAATTAGACAATCATTATTCATTATCATCATCTGATGGTTTGCTCATACCACGTCCATGAACATTGCGACGCTGATGCACAGCTTTAGCAAGTTCTCTTAATACCGGCTCGCTGTCTTCCCAGCTGATACAGGCATCGGTAATACTTTGCCCATAGGTCAGTTCCTTTCCTTCTTCCACGTCCTGTCTTCCTTCTTTAAGATGGCTTTCTATCATCACACCCATGATCCCATCATTACCTGATGCGATTTGTAACGCCACATCTTTTGCCACTTCAACCTGGCGCTGATGTTGTTTCTGGCTATTGGCATGACTGAAATCAATCATTAACTTTGCCGGCACTTCAGCTTTTCCAAGCTCTTCCAGCGCCCGGTTTACGCTATGAGCATCGTAATTCGGTTCCTTACCACCACGTAAAATAATGTGGCAATCATCATTTCCTGTTGTCGCAAAGATTGCTGAATGGCCTTCCTTGGTTAAGGACAGGAAGTTATGAGGGCGACTGGCTGCACCTATGGCATCAATAGCAATTTTCAAGGTACCATCAGTACCGTTTTTGAAACCAACCGGGCATGACAGACCGGATGCCAGTTCACGGTGTACCTGGCTCTCAGTGGTACGTGCACCAATTGCACCCCAGCTTATTAAGTCTGCAATATACTGGGGGGTGATCAAATCAAGGAACTCGGTGCCCGCCGGTACACCCATATCATTCACGTCAACCAGTAACTTACGTGCCAGGTGCAGGCCTTTATTTATCTGGAAACTTTCATCCAGGTCAGGATCATTAATCAAACCTTTCCAGCCAACAGTGGTACGGGGCTTTTCAAAATAAACACGCATGACAATTAATAAATCTTCATGTAACTCATCACGCATTTTTTTCAGGTGTGTGGCGTATTCCTTGGCGGCTTCCGGATCATGAACAGAACATGGACCAATCACGACAAGCAGACGATCATCTTTGCCACGCAGAATATTGTGAATCGTGGTACGCGTTTCAAAAATTACTTTACTGGCATCATCAGTAATCGGTACATCCTGGTGCAGCTGCACGGGAGATACCAGTTCCTTCATGGCGGTAATGCGTAAGTCGTCTGTCTTATATTTCATGTTCATGACTGTTTGCCTAACTACTTAATATTTATAGTCCCTGATTTGTTACTTTACACCTAAATGTTTTCGCATGAATCGTGCAGCACGCTGCACAGCATCCTTAGATGCCAGGTCATCAGCAAAGGTACGTACATGTGGTGGACGAAAATCAAAACCACGACCAACTCCCGGGTAAATTACCAGCGTGGCATTACCCCCTTTTTTATTCAACGCTTCAAGACCTGATTCAATCACTCGGCGACGTTGATATTGCTCTTCATCACCAATGAAGACCATCACGGGAATCGTGAACTGCTCAACTTCCGGCGCGAAACCATAAACCTGTAGAGGCTCAGGTGCATTGGGATCCTGCAGGTGCGGATAGTAAGATACATAACAGGCCACATCTTTTTCCTGGCGTTTAAAAGTCGTCGCCACTTTCAACGTGTAATAACCACCGCGGGTATGCGAATACAGGCACGCTTTTTTTGTGCTGATATCTTTACGCTTTAACAGTTCAGTTACACCAGCATTAACATCCTTTTCCAGTTCATAATCATGCTCAATAGGATGCGTTCCAAGAAAGTGAGCTTTATAAATGTCAGGTGCAAAAACCACGAATCCACGCGCTGCCACGCGCCTGGCGTGACGTTGAACCAACTCGCCCAGTCCACGTCGGCCATGCTGGAAAAAGACGGCCGGGAACTTTCCTTTTGCCTTTGGACGCACCACCATTACCGGGATTTCCACTCCTTTACGCTCATAGCTGGTCCATTCAACTTTAAGGTCGTAATTTTTCACTCCTTCAATTTTGCCTTCATTCCACCAGGCATTACTCCACCACCAGGACTTGTCTACTTTTTCTTCATGAGCAAGAGCAACTGAAGACAGCACGGCTATCATGAAAACAGGAATTAGCTTAGTCATTACACTTTTCATAGTTTCAAAAAACCTCAAAACCTCTGGAAATTTCAGCCTGCTTCCGGTGGCTGATGAAAAATAGCGCACAATATTAATAGGAACGGCATTGCGGGTAAACCGTTATGATGGAAAAGAGGGGAAAATCGTCAAATTTGTGGTTAATTACAGCTAAATTACTTAATGAGGGGAATCAAATCGATTACTTTTCTCAACGATCAGCTCATTTTCGATCACGTATTTTAAAAACTGCCTGAAGCCATTACCGGCCTGAATATCAACGCCTGGCTTATCACAAAAATCGATAACTTTTTTATAGATTTTTAACACCCTGGCTTTGCGCAGAATTTTGATAGCACCCGCTTTTTCTTCTTCTGGGAAACTGGCCAGTTTATGGAACAGTGCCATGACATTCTGTGAATTCACATCCAGCACCCTGGCCTGTTCATAACTGTGAAACTGGGGAGGAAATATTGGCGCAATGATACGTAGTAACTGCGCAATCGCGCTGGCAGATATCACACGCTGATCTTTCTGTACCTTAAAGGTATCCATGATGAAATCCAGTAACGGCAGTACCTTTTGTTTCAATCGGCCTATGTAATTCGCAAGTGTCTGCTCAAAAATATCAGGCGCCAGTAAAAAGGCACAGGCCATCCACAGAACACGCTGGTTTTCATCAAACAGCTTTTCCTGTTCAATTTTTTCCCTGGCAATAATCAATAATTGCTGGTGATCAGCATGCAACAACGCCTGTTGTAACAGTGGCTTTAACAACTTGGTTCGACATACCTGCCAGTTTTGTAATACTGGTAAACTCAGTGCCCTGGCATAGCCTTCCCGTTTATCTTCAAGCAACAGTTTCTTCATGCCTGGCAACAGGTGAATATCATTTTCCATCAGGACCTGCCAGAATCCTGTAAAGGCAGGTATGGCAATGTTGCTATCAGCCAATAGTTGTTCTAGCCAGTCATGATAATGAGCGTTGTGGTTGCTATAATTGAAACATAGCGCGGACTGTAACGTGGCATTACTTAAATCAGATAAACGTTCCTGTTTATTCAAACGATCCATACCAGCTAATACCACATAGCCAATACCATATTCCTCACCCCTGGCAAGTTTCTCGGCAATTTCTGCCGGCGTCGGCAAAGTGATATTTAAAACCGTATTCTCAAATCCTTTCAGCACAGCCTTGGCAATTTCAGGATTAGCGAGAAGCTCAACGCGTTCATCACAACTCAGATCATTATCGATTTCGTAGAACATGCCGAGGTAGGCGCGGGCAAACGGCTCAAGTACTGACTGGTTTACTGCCGTGGAAAGCTCATCGAGCTCACCTGACAATCGCTGTTCATTCTCAGCTCGTACTTGCGCAAAATCCACGAAACACCTCTAAAACATAATTTTTTCGAGTAACAACATTATTAATTATCTCATAAAAAACCCCCTTATTACGGGCTCTTTTTACTGGTTTGCAAAATTGTCATTCAGCCTGTGTTCAGGCTGTTACACCTATTATTCATGTAAAACAATTCGTTCACAGGAGATAATTGCAATGAAACTGAATAAGATTATTTTTACCCTTGCAATCGCAGTGGGTATCTCAAATATCGCCATTGCCGGTGATATTGTTGCCGGTAAAA